>CAJWDO010000006.1 GCA_913031555.1 uncultured Alphaproteobacteria bacterium
CAGCCGCGATCTGGCACATACCGTCGATGTAATGGACGAGTTTGAACTTGAATATGCGGAGCTGCAATTTGTCGGCGAAAAGGAAGTCGGCGACCATAGTTCTGATGAAATCCGCGAGATTGACGCGCTGCTGCGTGATCGTGGCAAGCCTGTCTCCTGCCTCAGTCGCCATGTCTTCGCCGGCATGACGGTGGCCAACAAGGCGGGTGATGAACTTCACATGAAACATATGGATGCGCTGAAGCGTGTGATCGACATGGCGCATGTGGTTGGCTCGCCGCTGGTGCGGATCATGACGCCGAAGAAGGAGCAGATCCTCTTTGGTCGCAATGGCGCCGAGAAATGGAATGTGGCGAATGGGGCGTGGGATGCGATGCTGCCACTGATCGCCCCGGCCATTGATGTGGCGCGTGATGCCGGTGTGACTCTTGTGGTCGAGACCGGCAACGGCACCATGGTCAATTCCAACTACACCGGCCGCAAGCTGATCGATGATCTGGATGCCAAGGATGCGCTGCAGGTTCTCTGGGACCCGGCGAATAATTGCTGGTGCCATGAAACCGCCTTTCCAGACGGCTATGACGAGGTGCGGGATGGCTATCTTGGCCATGTCCACATTAAGGATGTGAAGGTCGATACGCCGCGCGCCACGCTGGAAGTGCGCCCGATGGGTGAAGGTCAGCTTGCCGATCAGTTCGCGCCAATGGCCGATGCCATGCGTGATGACGGCTATGATGGTGTGATCAGCTTTGAATCCGTCTATCACCCCGGTGACGGGGATTTCGAGGCCGGCTTCAGGATCAATATCGATCGCTTCAAGGCCATCTACGCCTAGCTTGTCAGGCCCCGGGATATCCGGCGGAAAGGGGAAGGACGTTCGAAGCGGCTAGCTTCTACCATAGACGCGGCGCATCTCCGTCATGCAGGTGGCCGCCGCGTCCTTGACCTGTGCGGCATCCTTGCCTGGTTTGAACAGGCTGCTTCCGAGCCCGAAACCATAGATGCCAGCGGCGGCATAGGACGCGAAATCATCCGCGCCGACGCCGCCAACGGCGTAGATCCTGATGCCGTCGGGAAACACCGCCCGCATGGCGGCGATCCCCGCCGGGCCGAGAAGGCTTGCCGGAAAGATTTTCAGATCGCGTGCGCCGGCGTCAATGGCGGCAAGCGCCTCGGTCGGCGTCATCACCCCCGGCATCATGGTCATTCCCAGATGCAGCGCCCGGGTGATCACCGCCCGGTCCATGTTCGGGGCCACGATCAGATTGCCGCCATTGTCATGAACCCTGTCGACATCATCGGGATGAAGCACGGTACCGGCACCGATCAGGCGTGCCGGGCCGCCATGCCGGGCGACGACGCTGGCGGCAAGCTTGATCGAAACCAGCGGTGTCGGCGAATTGAGGGGGATCTCGATGGCATCGAAGCCGGTCTCGATCAATCCTTCCACAACGGCCTCTATTTCCTCAGCGGTGATCCCGCGCAGAATGGCGACAAGTCGTCTGTCGCGGTCGCGTTCTATCATCATGTCAAGCCTCCGTGGGTCGTTGGGGAATGCGTTCCGGCCAGAGCCGCGTGGCAAGATCGAACAGCCCTGTTCGCACCGCAAGATCGGCGTCAATGATGTCAAAATCAATCTCAAGACTGGTCAGCGCCTCTTCATAACGCGCCGCCATCCCGCCTGTCGCCGCTAGATGAATTCTGCCACCATCCACCTTGAGACAGCTGGCGATCTCACCGCCGATCATCAGGCCTGACAGCCGTGCGGCCCCGTGTGGCGCTACATCCGCGAACAATAGCGGGCCGGCGCGAAGCCCGAACAGCGCGGCAAGCGCTCTGGCCGGCGTGGCATGTGCCTCGCGCACGGCGGCGATGAAATCATCGTCAGACCAGTCCTCGGCTGTAACCGTGTGGCGCAGGATCGACTGACTGCCGAGAAGGGTGAACATTTCACCCGTCATCATGGTGCGAAATCCGGCCAGCCTGCCGTCCTTGATCTGGGCCCATTTCGAATGTGTGCCTGGAAGACAGACGGTTCCATTCCGCAACCCCCCGCCGATCATTTTGTTGCAGGTCAACCCATGCAGGATTGTCTCTTCGCCGCGCATCACGTCCGGATTGGCACTGTCGCGCTGCGCGATACCGGGAATAATCCTGATATCGCGTGTCTGCCCGGCAATTCTGATCGCACCATCCGCCAGCGCGGTGAAATCGGTGGGAACGTCAAGATATGGCGCTTCCTGCCATCCCTGCGCCGCGCCGGCCATGCCGCAGATCAGCACCGGCGTGTCATGCGGCACCCCCATCGCCGACAGATGATGTTCCAGTTCAGGTCCGTAATCGTCGCGTGACAGGTTGCCCATGCCGCGGTCTGACCGGCGCTCATCCAGCAGGTTTTCATCCCTGTCCAACGCCCAGATGCGCACTGTACTGGTGCCCCAGTCGGCAAGCACGATGTCGGCTGTGGCATCCATTGTCGCAGCCGACGTCAGGCGGGATCCCGCCCAACCTCCTGACGCTGCCGGCCAAGCCCGTCAATGGTCAGTTCCATCACGTCGCCTTCCTGAAGGAAGACAGGTTCGGGCTTGATTCCCATGCCGACGCCGGGCGGTGTACCGGTGGAAATGACGTCACCGGGATGGAGCGTCATCAATTCCGACAGATGCGAGATGCATTCGGCGACGGTGAAGATCATCGTCGAGGTGTTGCCTGTCTGCCGGCGGACTCCATTGACGTCGAGCGCCATTGCCAGATTCTGTGGGTCAGGCACCTCGTCGGCGGTGACAATCCAGGGGCCAATCGGCCCGAAAGTGTCGCAGGATTTGCCCTTTGTCCACTGGCCGGTGAGTTTGCTCTGGAAATGCCGTTCGGACACATCGTTCGAGATGAAATAGCCGGCGACATGATCCAGCGCCTTGTCGACCGAGACATATTTACAGGCGGTGCCGATGACCACGCCAAGCTCGATCTCCCAGTCGCTATGCTGCGATTGACGCGGCATCATCACCTGATCATTCGGCCCGACAACGGCCGAGGTGGCCTTCATGAACAGGATCGGATGTTCGGGGATATCCGCACCGGTTTCCGCCGCATGGTCTGAATAGTTCAATCCGATGCACAGGAATTTGCCAATTCCGCCAACGCAGGGACCGATCCTGACGGCGTCGTCAACCGCTGGCAGCGCCGCCGGGTCGAGGCCGCGCAGCCTGTCCAGCGTGGCGTTGTCGAGGGTGGTGCCGGTGATGTCGCCGACATGGGCCGACAAATCGCGGATCGTGCCGTCTGTATCAACAAGGCCGGGCTTTTCCTGGCCGGCGTCACCATAACGAATCAGTTTCATAGAATATCTCCAGTTGCGTTCATATGCACGTGCAGGTGCCGGAAAGTGTCAGTGGTTGTCGCGCGGCACGCCGCGCGTGCGAACAATGGATTTGTAGTCGGTTGCGCCGTCCAGCACCATCCCCTCGGCAAAGGGACGTACCCTTTCGCGGAAGATCTGCTGCCATGGTGACTGGCTTTCAGGACTTGGAAAACCGCCATCATCGGCAAGCGTGGTGGCGCGTGAGGTCAGTTCATCCTCGGGCACCAGCATGTTCGCAGTGCAGTTGTTCAGATCGACACGTACCCGGTCGCCGGTCCTGATCAGGGCCAGCCCGCCGCCATCGGCTGCCTCCGGCGAAGCGTTCAGGATCGATGGTGATCCAGAGGTGCCGGACTGCCGTCCGTCGCCGATGCAGGGCAGTTCATCGATGCCCTGTTTGATCAGGTACGCCGGTGGGCGCATATTGACCACCTCGGCGCCGCCGGGATAGCCGATTGGCCCGGCGCCGCGCATCACCAGGATCGCTGTGCCATCCATGCCAAGCGTCTCATCATCGATCCGCTCATGGAAATCGATTGGCCCGTCAAAGACATAGGCCGTGCCTTCAAAGGCGTTTGGGTCCTGCGGGTTTGACAGGAAACGTTTGGCGAAGGATGGGCTGATGACGCTTGTCTTCATGATCGCGCTGTCGAACAGATTGCCGCGAAGATTGATGAAGCCGGCTTCCGGTTTCATTGGGCTGTCGACCGGCCAGATCACGTCTGGATTGGCGATGGTCACGTCGCGGCAATTATCGCCGATGGCCTGACCGTTCGCGGTAATCGCCTGCGGGTGCGGCAGCAGATCATGGCGCATCAGCTCGCCGATCACCGCCGGCACGCCGCCGGCCCGGTGATAGTCCTCGCCAAGATATTCGCCCGCGGGCTGCAGATTGACCAGCAGCGGCACCTTGTGGCCATGCGCCTGCCAGTCATCATTTGTCAGCTCGATCCCCAGATGCCGGGCCACTGCGTTCAGATGGATCGGCGCGTTGGTCGACCCGCCAATGGCCGAATTCAGCACGATGGCGTTTTCAAAGGCGGCGCGGGTCATGATGTCCGTTGGTTTCAGATCATCCCACACCATGTCGACGATGCGATTGCCGGTGTAATAGGCGATCTGTCCACGCTCGCGATAAGGGGCCGGGATCGCCGCGGAGCCCGGCAGCTGCATGCCAAGACCCTCGGCAAGGGAATTCATCGTTGTCGCTGTTCCCATGGTGTTGCAATAGCCGGTGGAAGGGGTGGAGGAGGTGACAAGGTCCAGAAAGCCGTCATCATCGATCTCGCCGGCGGCGATCATCTGACGTGCCTTCCAGATGATTGTGCCCGACCCTGTCCGCTCGCCATCATGCCAGCCATTCAGCATCGGCCCGACGGACAGCGCGATGGCCGGGATATCGACCGTCGCCGCCGCCATCAGCAGCGCCGGCGTGGTCTTGTCGCAGCCGATCATCAGCACCACGCCGTCAATCGGATAGCCATAAAGGGTTTCAACAAGACTGAGATAGGCAAGGTTCCGGTCAAGCATCGCGGTTGGCCGTTTGCCGGTTTCCTGAATCGGATGCACCGGAACTTCCATTGGCAGGCCGCCGGCTGCGATGATGCCGTCACGAACGCGTTTCGCGAGTTCCAGATGATGCCGGTTGCAAGGCGAGAGGTCGGACCCGGTCTGGGCGATGGCAATGATTGGGCGACCGTCGCGAAGTTCCTCGCGGGTCAGGCCGTAATTCAGATAGCGCTCGGTATAGAGCGCCGTCATTTCAGCATCATCCGGATTGTTGAACCATTGGCGTGAGCGAAGCTCAGCCGGTTTGATCTTTCGGTCTGTCATGCCCATTTCCTCTTCCTGAAGGCCCTTTGGTCTGCCGCCCCCGGCCATTATGATATCAGGTGGTCCAGCCACCATCGATGTTGATTGCCTGGCCGGTGACAAAGCCGCTTTCATCTGAGGCCAAATAGACCGCCAGCGCGGCGATTTCGGTGGCCTTGCCAAAGCGCCCCATTGGCTGGCGCGCGATGAAGGCCTCCCGCGCCTTGTCATAATCACCTGTGTTGCCGAGCCTGTCTTCCAGCGACGGACTCTCCACCGTTCCGGGGCAGATGGCGTTGCAGCGAAGGCCGCTGGTGACAAAGTCGCTGGCAATCGATTTTGTCAGTCCGATCACCGCTGCCTTGCTGGCGCCATAGACAAACCGGTTCGGCGCGCCGATGACCGATGAGGCGACAGAGGACATATTGACGATCGACCCGCCGCCGCGCTCGATCATACCCGGAATGGCCGCGCGAGACGTCCAGTACATCGACCTCACATTCAGCTCGAACCCGAAATTCCATTCCGCGTCGGTGGCGTCGAGGATGGTGCCATGATGCACAAACCCGGCGCAGTTGAACAGAATGTCGGGCGCGGCGCAGGCGACACCTTCGACAATCGACGCCTCGTCCATGACATCCAGCGTGAAGGTTGTAACGCCGTCGGTCGCATCAAGCTCGGCCAGTGTTTCGGCGTTGACGTCGGTGGCGAACACCTCCGCGCCCTCGGCCGCCATTGCCAGCGCCGTGGCGCGGCCAATTCCCTGGCCGGCCGCGGTGACCAGCGCCGCCTTGCCGGCTAGTCTGCCCTGTTTTGTCATGATATCCCCAGTCCTGTTGACTTGTATCGGTTGCTCTGTCCCATAGGCCGGAATTGTCTGTTGGACGCACACGTCCTTTGGCCGTCCTTCGGCGTTGAATATACATAGCACAAAGGCGTTGGGTGCAATCAGGTTTTGGCCACGTCAGATGTGCCCTTTCAAGAGTGGCCTTGCTGGCCGATCTCTTGGGCCGATCTCCTGGGGTTTACGCCTTGACAAGCCATCGCTGCCATTACTTTACTTTGATGTGGGATTGTTGGCGCGCCGCGATCCATCGCCTGCGATTCCGGGTGACCTGACGCTGACTTGTGACCCGAAGACAGGATCGCCTCTTTCGGCGATACCACGCCAATTGCATCAATATAGATGAGAGCTGCCAAGACATGTCCCAGACCATCCGCCTCGATCCAGCCGACAATGTCATTACCGCCACCCGGACCATTGAGGCTGGAACGCCGGTCGGGGATGTGCTGACGCAGGCCATTATCCCGCGCAATCACAAGATGGCGTCGCGGGCGATTGCTGCCGGCGAGGCGGTTCGCAAATATGCGCAGGTGATCGGTTATGCCAGCGAGGACATTCCGGCTGGTGCGCATGTTCATGTTCAGAATGTCGAATTCCGCGCCACCGAGGCGAATTATGAATTCTCCACCGACCTGCGCCCGGTCTTGCCGGTTGAGGCAGCGGCGCAGGACAGTTTCATGGGCTTTCGCCGCGCGGATGGCCGCGTTGGCACGCGCAACTATATCGGCATTCTGACATCGGTGAATTGTTCGGCTACGGCGGCCCGCATGATCGCTTCGGCTTTCGGACCCGAGGAGATGGCCAATTACCCCAATGTTGACGGTGTGGTGGCGTTTGTTCATGGCACCGGCTGCGGCATGGCCGGGTCCGGCGAGGGGTTCGAGGCGCTGCAGCGGGTGATGTGGGGCTATGCGAGGAACCCGAATCATGGCGGTGTGGTAATGGTCGGGCTTGGCTGTGAGATGAACCAGATCGACTGGCTTCTCGAGGCCTATGGCCTGAAGCAGGGCCCCCTTTTCAAAGCGATGAACATTCAGGATTCGCTGGGGCTTGCAAAGACGGTCGAGGCTGGAATCGCGATGGTGCGCGAGATGCTGCCGGAGGTGAACAGGGCGACACGCACACCATGTCCGGCGTCGGAGTTGATGGTGGCGCTGCAATGTGGCGGGTCGGATGCGCTGTCGGGCGTGACCGCCAACCCGGCGCTTGGCTATGCCTGCGATCTGCTGGTCGCGCAGGGCGGTACCGGGGTGCTTGCCGAAACCCCTGAAATCTATGGCGCCGAACATCTGTTGACACGCCGCGCTGTTGATGATGCCACCGGCCGCCGGCTTGTCGATCTGATTGAGTGGTGGAAGGACTACACCGAGCGCAATCGTGGCTCGATGGACAACAATCCCAGCCCCGGCAACAAGAAGGGCGGGCTGACAACCATTCTGGAAAAATCCCTTGGCGCGGCGGCGAAGGGTGGCACCTCGCCACTGGCCGGGGTCTATAAATATGCCGAACCGGTGACCGCGCGCGGCTTCACCTTCATGGATTCGCCCGGCTATGACCCGGCGTCGGTGACCGGGCAGATCGCCAGCGGATGTAATCTGGTGACCTTTACCACCGGCCGTGGATCGGCTTTCGGGTCAAAGCCTTCCCCCTGCATCAAGATTGCGACCAACAGCGAGATGTATGACAGGCTGATTGCCGATATGGATATCAATGCCGGTGCGATTCTGACAGAGGGCCGTTCGCTTGAGGAGATGGGATGCGAAATTTACAATATGCTGCTGGAAGTTGCGTCCGGCGCCCGCTCAAAGTCCGAGGCACAGGGGCTTGGTGATTATGAATTCGTACCCTGGCAGATTGGTGCCACAATGTAGTCAGGTGCCATATTCCGGTGTGCGGAAATCGTCTGGCACCATTGAAGCTACGTGAATTGGAATGACGACATGACCGGCCTTCTTGTTATTGGCGAGATTACAACCGAAATGCGGGACCGCCTTGAAGACAGGTTTGACCTTCATGACGCGCACCGGATTGACGACATGACGTCCTTTCTCGGTGGCAAGGGCGACACTGTCGGATACGTGCTGACCGATGGCCATTACGGGGTGCCGGAGGACTGGATGGATGCGATGCCGAATCTGGCGCTGATCAGCAATTATGGCGTTGGCTATGACGCCATTGATGTTGATCTGTCGGTGTCGCGGGGAATCCTGGTGACGCACACGCCCCAGGTGCTGAATGACGAGGTGGCGACGACCGCCTTGATGTTGATGCTGGCGAGCTATCGCAATTTTCTGGCAAGCGATGCCTATGTTCGGGCCGGGCGGTGGCCTGAAGAGGGGCAAATGACATTGTCGCGTTCGGCCGATAACAGGCGGGTTGGAATCCTCGGCCTCGGCCGCATCGGCCTTGCTCTGGCACGCAAGCTGGAACCGTTTCATGCCGATATTGCCTATCACAACCGCACGCCGCGCGATGTCCCCTATCGCTATTATGATGATCTTGCCGAGATGGCCGCCGCCTGTGAGGTGCTTTTTGTCGTGACTCCCGGCGGTGCCGATACGCGCGGCATCGTCAACCGTAAGGTGCTTGACGCGCTGGGGCCTGAGGGGCTTCTGGTGAATGTGTCGCGAGGTTCGGTTGTCGATGAACCGGCGCTTGTCGCGGCGCTTCAGGAAGGACGTCTTGGCGCTGCCGGGCTGGATGTCTTCGCTGACGAGCCGAATGTGCCGGAGGCATTGTTTACAATGCCCAATGTCGTCCTGACGCCGCATATTGGCAGCGCCACCTTCGAGACCCGCAGCGCGATGGGCAATCTTGTCGTCGACAATCTGCTGCAGCATCTTGCCGATGGACGGGTTATCAGCCCGGTGCCGGAATGCCGCGATCTTGCGACAATTGCCTAGTCTTTCGACGCCCGGGACCAGGCCTCAGTCCGCAGTGATACTATAGCCGGCGACGGGAAGATGCACCGCCACCGATCCGATCTCCACACTTTCATGGTCGATTGAGACGCGCGTCAGATCAATATAACGCAGCTTGCCAGTGATGTCCGGATCCGATGATTGCGTCTTGTGCCTGATCACCACCTTCTGGCCGACAGTCAGTTCCGAGGCCGGGTGATGAATGCCGGTTGGCGATGCTGGTGCTGCTTTTCGGGCGATGGCCAGCGCATCCTCGGCGGTGATTGTGGGATCATGATCTGACGCATTGCTGGCAAGCGTTGCCTCCACCCTCTCGATCGAAGGATGCCGCGCCAGCAGCGCGGCCCCGCCATCCCAGCGCCCGCGCAACAACCAGGCAAGAAAGGCAAGCCCGACATCCGCCCAGGACGGCGCGTCACCCATCAGGAAAGTCTTGCCTGACAGCGCTGCCTCGGCGTGATCAAGTTGCGCCGACAGTTGCAGGATCACGGCTGGCAGATCGGCCTTCAGCTTGGCTTCATTCCAGTTCGGCCCGAAATACAGATCGCCACGATCCTTGATGAATTCTGGCGGCGCGGTGCCGATCGCGGTGGTGATAACGGTGCGGATGGCAAGCTCGACAAGTGCCTGATCGATCCAGTTGGACAGCGCCATTACCTGGCCGCGGCTGCTGTCCGGGAACAGCCTGTCCTCATACCCGGCCTCGCCAAGCGCGCGGGCGATGTTCTGTGTGTCGCAATGGATATCGGCCCCGACCTGCATGACCGGGGTGCGCCGATAGCCTGCCGTCATCGGCATCAACAGTGGCTTTGGCGGCACGCGGGGAATTTCTACCGATGTCCAGGGCGCGCCGATCATGTTCAGCGCGATGCGAACCTTGTGGGCAAATGGTGATGGCCAGTAATGGTGAAGAATGAATGCTGACATGATGCGTCGCCTCCTCGGCTCCGATAGGACTGCCTGTGTCTAGGACAGAAGGGGCTGGTCGGGCAATGATATTTGGAGCGCATCAATTCCTGAAACAGGCGGGCCGAACAGGGTGGGCCGGATTAAACAAATCCAATGGAACGACGTTACCGGACTGCGCATGAGAAGTTCTTCATGTGTCTTCCTCCTGAAACTCGGTTCCCCGGTGGCTTTGCGCTACCGGGTTGCCTTTTTGGCGCAAATTTCAGAAGGTCTTTGGGCCGCGCATATGAAAAAAGGCGGCGATCTCGCGACCGCCACCCCTCATTTTCAATCATCACGCCGGGATCAGGCTGCGTTGATCAGCGTCTTTGGCGTCGCATTGATGCTGATCTGCTTTGGCTTGTCGGCTTCCGGAATCTCGCGTTTCAGCAAGACAGTCAGGATGCCATCGACGAACTGCGCGTCCTCGACCTTCATATATTCGGCAAGCCGGAACATCTTCGAGAAACCGCGCTGTGCGATTCCCTGATAGAGATAGTTGCCGGTGTCCTCGCCCTTGCTGGCCTCGATGGTCAGCACGCCTTTCTCGGTCTGGATGCTGATGTCATCGGAACCAAATCCGGCAAGCGCAAGCTCGATCCGGTAATGCTCTTCATCATCCTTAGCGATGTTGTAGGCCGGATAGTTCGGCTCCTTGCGGTCGGCAAGGCGGTTCAGCTCTTCGAACAGCGAGTCGAAACCAACGAACTGGCGGGCCATAGGGGTGGTAAACAGAGTCATATTCATCTCCTCTTTCAAGCGAGTATTGTGTCATCTCCCGATCAGGCAAGATGACGGTTTGACTTATGGTTTTGTAACCCTTTACGGCGTTACACTGTTGATATGGGGCGCTAAATCAGTTGTTCAAGGGGGTTGTCAACCTGCCCTGAAATGGCCTTTTTCGGGCCATTTTACGACCATTCTGGCGGGCCAGTATGAAATCATACCTTCATGGTTCCTCCCTGCAAACGGGCCGGCATCGCCGGCCCGTTTCTTGTGCGCCGCGGGTTACATCCGGCGTGGCGGCGATCAGCTTTCCGGCAATGCCCCGCCGGACGCGGACCGTGCCGTGATGAAATCCTGCAACGCGCCGATCCGCGCCGGGTCATGGCCAAGCTCGGCATCGCGACTGACGATATCCTTCCAGATGCCGGTGGCGCGCTGGCTTGCCGTCTGTGCGCCGCTGTCCGTCCAGGCACCGAAATTGGCCCAGTCGGCGACCAGCGGTTCATAGAATTCCGTCTGATAGCGCGTCATGGTATGGGCGGCGGCGAAGAAATGTCCGCCAGGTGCCACCTCTGCAAGGGCGTCCAGATTGACCTGCGGATTGTCAGGTGGGGTCTCGTTGCACAGCTCGGCCACCATCTGCAGGACTTCCATGTCGGTGACCAGCTTTTCATAGGATACCGTGAGCCCGCCTTCCAGCCAGCCGGCGGCGTGGATCACCACCGTGGCCCCCGCCATCAGGCAACCCCACAGCGCGAACTGGGTTTCGTTCGCCGCCTGCGAATCATTGATGTTGGCAGCCGATCCGCTGGCGCAGCGCCATGGCAGATCGACAAGCTGCGCCAGTTGCCCTGCGACAAGCGAGGCGCGGAAATGTTCCGGCGTGCCAAAGGCAGGCGCGCCCGATTTCATATCGACATTCGAGGTAAAGGTGCCATAGCAGACCGGTGCCCCGGGTCGCACCAGCTGGGTCAGTGTGATCGCCGCCAGCGCCTCGGCATGGCTCAGCGTCATCGCCGCCTCGACAGTGACTGGCGCCATTGCCCCCATGAGAGTGAAGGGTGTGATAATCGACAACTGCCCGTGGCGGGCAAAATCGATCAGCCCCTGCGCCATCGGAATGTCGATCTGGCGCGGCGAATTGGTGTTGATGATGGTGTAGCAATGGCTCTCAGCCTCAAAGCCGGCATCATCACAGCCGCGGAAATCACGCAGCATTTCAAAACTTTCCATCACCTGCGGCGTGCCACGGCTGAAAATGAAGGGAAGCTTGTCCGACAGGGTCAGCTGCGCCTCCATGGTGAAATAGTGGCGCAGATTCATCGGCACATCCTGCGGCTCGACCAGTGGCGGCACCATCTGCAGGGCGTCGAAATGCTGTGTCAGTTTGATCAGCTCGCGGAAATCGGACCCTGTTCCTGGGCGGCGTCCGCGTTCGAGATCGGTGGCATGTGGCGCGCCTGCGCCCGGCTGAAACACCAGCATGCCGGGCTCCAGCAGCACGTCACGATCCGGCATGGCGGCGCAGCACAGCACCGATCGCGGCGCGCTGTCCAGTGCCGCCGTTACGATATCGCGCCCGATCCAGACCATCTCCGTGGCATCATCGACCCGCGCCCCGCCCTTGCTGAATATCCGGCGTGCCTCGGGAAGCAGGATTTTCATCCCCAATTGTTCGAGCATTGTCAGCGCGGCGTCATGGATTGCCGCGATCTGATCGTCGGAATAGAGCTTCATCTGTGGAAAGGGATTGCGAAGCCGGCGATAATCAACCTTCCGGACCGGCGCGTCGTCAGCAGCGCGATTGCGCCGTTCGCGCCGACCGCCGCGCGATGGAGCCTGCCCGTTGCTGTCACTGATTTTTGTCATGTCGCCAGCCTCCCCCGCCGCGTCCTGTCTCATCGCGTCACGCTAGCAGAGGCGTTGATGCGGTCAATTCGCTTTTGCACCTTATGGGGAGATGGGTTGTGTGGTGTTGGCGATCTATTTGACCAACAGCGGCACGGACACGGCTTCGCCGCTGCGGCTGTTATAGACAACCATGCCGCCGCTTCGTGGCGAGATCCCGGTGATGGCGCTGATCACCACCTGATGCGTGACCATCAATTCCAGCCTGTCCGGGCCGATCCGCGCCATATGTTCGCGCAGCGCCGCCAGGGTCCGGTCACGGTCGACATGCCCGTTAAAAAAGGAATTCAGTCCGGGATGCGTGGAAAAGGGGCCGATCGCCATTTCAGTGGCGGTGTCCTGGCATCGACACCAATGGCTGCTGAATATGGTATCCGGGGTGATGCCATGGCGCGCCATATAGGCACCGATGGCGCGCGCCTGTTCGCGCCCGGCGTCATTCAGGTTGCGCTGTGTTGTGCAGTCATCGACATCGAACCGGTCCGGATCGCCAAAACCTGGCGCCAGCGCATGACGCAGGAACAGGACATTGCCGCCAATCCGGTCGGTCGCCTCGCCAAGAGGTTCGGCCTGTGCGGGGGGCGCTGTAAGGAGAGCTGGCACCATCATGGGAACGGCCATCAGGGCGGCCATAAGGATGGCCCGACCCCGGGCGAGGATAGCTGGCCCGCGGGTCCGGGTGAAAAGCTGTGATATCATTCGCAGGATGTGGGGTCTGGCTGACGCTGGAACAACCGGCAGACAGCACCTTTGCCTAGCCAATCGCTTCCATCCAGCAGGGGTTTGACCAGGCGCTGCGCCCCTGCCTGTCCATCGCGACGACACGAAAGAACGCGCTGTCGAGGGATGCCAGATCAAAGCGCACCATTGTCAGGTCCTCACCTGTCACCATCTGTGCCTGATGTTTGTCGGCCGCGAGAATCACCCGTTCGAC
The DNA here is from genome assembly GCA_913031555.1 of uncultured Alphaproteobacteria bacterium. GTDB lineage: Bacteria > Pseudomonadota > Alphaproteobacteria > Puniceispirillales > Puniceispirillaceae > UBA8309. The sequence goes on from CAJWDO010000006.1 coordinate 13,455, forward strand.
CGGTGAGGTGCCGACATGAAGGGTGGTGCCGTCAATCGTCAGCTCGGTGAAGTCGGGGCCGCTCGAGGCGCAGAAATTCCCGTCCTTCAGCGCCGCCACGATGCCTGCGTCGTTCAGCCTGTCGGCCGCCACCATGACCCATCCGCCAAAGGCATCGTCCGGGATATGGTGCGAATCATCGGTGGCCGTCAGATGCAGCCAGTGCCCATCATGGAGCAGCAGGTCCAGCGTCGCGATGCCGCCGCCGGGCGCCGATTCAATGGCCGAGCTGTGGTTGTAGACCTCAACCCCGTGCGCGCTTGCCACCGCCAGGCCGCGCGCTTCCTCATCGGTCAGGCAGCACCATTCGGGATGCGCGATGGTGACATAGGCCCCGGCCGCCACGGCGCGACGCACCATTTCCGGGCCGGTTTCGGTGTCGCCGGCCATCGGGAAATCGGATGGCAGGCCATTCGCCACAACATGCCAGAGACCATCGCGGTCATGCGCCTTTCCCCGGCAGTGAAGCTCGGCCGAAATGATGGTGACGAAATCGGGACTGTCGAATGTGGTGGCATCGATGATGGTCGGTGCGCTGAATCGCGGGTTCGACCATAGATGCTCTGACAGGCAGGTGAAGTCATAGCCTGCCGCGCGGTACAGTTCGACGACCTCTGCCGGGCTGTTCCTCCCGTCCGAATGTGTTGAATGACCGTGCAGGTTGCCGCGATAGACACCGCCGGATGATGAAAACAGCGTGGTCGCCATGACACCGCTCCTTCGAATGAGAGGATGACGGCATCATACCCTTCAATTGTCACGATTTTTGTAAATCTGGCCCCGAAATTTTGTCAATTCACGCTGATGGTCATCCCTGACGGCGTGTCAGGCTGCCTGTCAGCGATGTCACCCTGATGACCGACGAGAGCGGGGCCGGCCTCGGCCGCGTTCGGAAAGAACAATTGGCTGCCATGTTTCTGGAATGCGGCAATTGCGGTCTGCCCGTCAGGAGAGACAAGCCAGTCACGAAAATCCAGGGCGGCCCGGTGTTTGATCATCGGGCATCGCGTCGGCGAAACCGGGATCACGCCGTACTGGTTGAACAGGTTGGGGTCGCCCTCGAACAGGATGTCGTGGCCGGCCTTGTTGCCGAAGGCAAGCCAGGTGGCGCGGTCACTGATTGTATAGGCCTCTGCCTGAACGGCGAAATTCAGTGTTGCGCCCATCCCCATGCCGGTTTCCAGATACCAGATGCTGTCGCCGGCATCCGGCGTGTGGCCGCTGGCCGTCCACAGCCTGCGCTCGGCCCGGTTGGTGCCACTGTTATCACCGCGCGAGGCGAATTTGGCACTGCCTGCACGGATTGCCTGCATGGCCTCGCCAACCGTCCTGGCGGCGGCGATGCCGGCCGGGTCCTGCTGTGGGCCAAGAATGACGAAATCATTATACATCAGGTCATGCCGTTCGGTGCCATAGCCGGCGGACACGAAGTCAAGTTCGAGATCACGCGCATGGGCGATGACGATGTCGCCGTCGCAATTGCGCGCGTTTTCCAGCGCCTGACCGGTTCCGACCGCGACTACCTTCACCTCGGTTCCGCTGATCGCCGCGTAATGTGGCAGCAGATAGTCATACAGCCCCGAATTGTCGGTCGAGGTCGTCGATTGCAGAATCACCAACGTGCCAGCCTGCGCCGGGACGGCAAAAAGACATGCCGCGAGAAGCGCGGCAAGGCCGGTCGTTCGAATATGGCGACGCTGTCGCGCGTCATGCCCAAACCGAACAAGGTGATGACAGACACATGACACCATTTGTCTACTCACATCGTTGCACACAGCAAAAGGCGTGTGGAACATAGGCTAGCGCACCGCATTTTATTGCAAAAGGTACAGATTGACGCGCCCCGCCTGTGGCAACCTCGACAATCGGCCGCGTGGGCGCGCGGTTGTGACATCTTGTCATTTGCCTGCTTCGCTGGTTTGTTTTTTTTGAGAGTTACGCGCAGGCGCAGGGGAGACCGGCATGACATATCCAAACTGGCATCAGCGGCCGGAACAATTCGATCCTGAAACCGCTGTTCCCGGCAAACTGGACGGTGAATCATTTACACGGGTCGCCGACCAGTTCATCGCGCTTGCCAACCAGCGCAATCGCAAGATCGACGCCACCGAGTTGCAGATGGTAATGCTGTTCGCGGCGGCGCGATATGCCGCGCATGTCGGCAAAAATGTGATCGAGATCACCGATCAGGAAGATTTCATCAAACATATGACAGCGCAATATGCCGACATGCTTCGCGGCCATTTCGCGGATCCCAATGTCTGAGGTCGGAACATGAAACCAGCGACAGGCATCACCGGAAACATGACGGCGGTCCCGCGGCAGTGGCGGCCGGGTATTGGCGTTGCGCTCCTGATGGCGATGATGGGCGCGGCAGCGCCGGCCAGCGCCGATGTGGATCGCGGGCGCGAGGTGGCGGCAACGCATTGCACGCGCTGCCACGTCGTCGGAGACATCAATCCCTATGGCGGGATCGAATCCACGCCGTCCTTCATCGGCATGAAATATCTTGCCGACTGGGAACGTCGGTTCGAGGAATTCTATATCTTGCCGCCACACCCGGCATTGGTCAGGATCGACGAGGTCACGGCCGAGCGGTCCGACGACAGGCCGGCTTTCGTCCACGAGATTGTGCTGACACTTGAAGATGTCGATGACATCCTCAATTTTGTCAGAACATTGCCATCACCGGCCCGCTAGGTCGGCCCGCAAGCCTGGCCATTCAGGTCGGCCTGTTCAAATTGATTTACCCGTATCGAGGAGGAAATACAGATGAGTACAGACAAACGTGATGACATGAGCGATGACGAGATCGCGATGCGAAAATTCCTGAAACAGCTTGGCGTGACTGCGCATCAGGAGCTGGAGGCCGCACTTCAGGCCGCGGTTGCCGAAGGCAAGCTGGCCGCTGGCGCCGAGGTGGCGGTGAGCGCCGAGGTGACGATTGCCGAGCTTGGCTATGTGCATCGTGTCGAGGGCAACCTTCTGACCCCGGGTAGCAATGGCTGACATTACCGAAGATGACGTGATCGAGGCGCTACGCGATGTGATCGACCCCTCGCAGGGTAAGTCCGTTGTCGATCTCGACATGGTCAGCGCGGTGCATGTCAAACAGACAAATGTCAGTTTCGCGCTCGAAGTGCCGGCGCATCGTGGCCCGGCCATGGAACCGGTACGGCAGGCGGCTGAAAAGGCGGCTCGCGCCATTCCCGGCGTGACAAGCGCCACGGTGGTTGTGACCGCGCATTCCGGCACCGCCCCGGCGGCTGCCTCAGCGCCGGACGAGACTGTCGAAAAAGTTCATGAGATCAAGGTCAGGCGGTTTGTCGCCGTGGCCTCGGGAAAGGGTGGTGTCGGCAAATCGACCACCGCCGTGAATTTGGCGATCGCGTTGCGGCTCGAGGGGTTGCGGGTGGGACTTCTCGACGCCGATGTCTATGGGCCATCGCTTCCCCGCATGCTCGGGGTCAGCGGTCGGCCCGGGTCTGCCGGCGGTGACATGGTGCGCCCGTTGGAAAATTATGGCGTTCATCTGATGTCGATGGGGCTTCTTGTTCCCGATGACACCGCGATGATCTGGCGAGGCCCGATGGTGCAGTCGGCGCTGACGCAGATGCTTGACTCCGTCGCCTGGGGGACGCTGGACGTGATGATCATCGATCTGCCGCCCGGTACCGGCGATATCCAGATTTCGCTGGCACAGCAGGTCAGCCTTGCCGGTGCGGTGGTTGTCTCGACCCCGCAGGACATCGCGCTCCTTGATGTCGTGAAGGCAATCACCATGTTCGATAAGGCCGAGGTGCCGGTGCTCGGGATGATCCAGAACATGGCCTACTGGTCCTGTCCGGATTGTGGTCGCACCGATCACATCTTTGGCAATGATGGTGTGAAGGGTGAGGCGTCGCGTCGTGGAATCGAGATGCTTGGCGAGATTCCGTTGTCGCTGGAGGTGCGGACAGGTGGTGATTCCGGCACGCCGGTGGTGGTAGCCAACCCGCGCTCGGTACAGGCCAAGACCTATCGTAAGATTGCCCGGCGCCTGATGGAGGTTGCCGATCTGCAGCGCGAGGAGGAAGACGCATGAGCCTATATTACGAGGAATTTCCGGCCGAGGATGGTGATGCGCCGCAATTGCCGCCATTGCTGACCGTGGTGCCGGTGCCGGAAGGCCAGGATGTGGCGACAAAGGCGCTGGCGGCGGTTGCCACCGCCGAGGTTGGCACCGTCCTCTATTCGGAAGCCACACAGATCGTCGACCTTGCCATCATTCTTGGACCGGAAGTGCCGCTCCGACGGGCCGGGCAGATGTTGTATGCGCTGATGATCGGCGTAGGTGATGCCATTGGCGCGCTGGCCCCGCCAGAGGTTGCCGTATCCTACCAGCTTCCCGGGTACATATTGCTGAACAGGGGCCGTGCCGGTCGCGTGTGGATCACCGCCGACCCGTCCGCAGGTCGTGAGGATGTGCCCGGCTGGATGGTTGTCGGGGCGACGATTGACCTGTCGGTGCGCACTGGATCGGAAGATGTGTGGCGCGACGAAGGCGGCCTTGAATACACCTCGCTTGCCGAGGAGGGGGGCAGTTTCATCTCGCGGACACGGCTTGTCGAATCCATGTGCCGGCATTTCATGGCCTGGGTCAATCGGTGGCAGGATGACGGGTTCCGGCCACTTCACGATCTTTGGGTGCAACGCCTTCAGGAAGGTGGCGAGATGGTGCTTGCCGATGGTGGCATGGCCGAATGGGTTGGGCTGGATGAGGATGGCGCGGCGCTGATCAAGATCGATGGTCGTCCGGTTGGCCTGATCCCGACCGAGTTCGAGAGTGTTTGCGGCCCGGCGGAATTGCATTCGGTGAAGGACGTAAAGTGAAGGGCATATCATGAAGTTGGCGCGCATCATTCGGTTTGATCCGTCCGACCTGAACGTCTTTCCTGCTGCCGCCGAGGAAGGCGAATGGGCGCTTGTCGGCACTTTCTGTTTTGCCGATCTGGCGCCTGAGGCACTGACCGGCAAGGTCAAGCAGGCCTTCAGCAACGGCTTTCTGGGCACAGCTTCCTTCGGCTTCTCGACGCTGGTCAGCATCGTCAATGCCGGTGAGGAAGATGTCGCGCGTCTGACCGACGAGGTGGCGGTGGCCTTTGTCGAGCGACTTGGTGCGCCCAACCTCGAGGTGGCGCGCGCCGCCGCCGCTGAGGAAATTGCCTTCATGGCCGAGCTGTGCGCACAGCATAAGGCCGGCACGCTGCTGACAATCCAGCGCCAGCTTGGCGAGGATGGCATCACCGAGAGTTTCCGCAGCCTGTCGAAGGCCGATTCCTGCGCCGAGCAGAAGATCTGGACGGTGATCGAGGATGAGGAACCCGTCAATGCCGGCTGAGACCCGGCACAGCAAACCGAGGGAATGGACATGACACAGGATTTCTGGCTGACCTCGGGTTGGCACCTTCTTGACCGCGATTCCGATGGACGGCTTGTTCCCAGCGCGGATTTCATGCTGGCCTATTATGCCCGTGACGAGATCGCCCCGCAGGATGAATCCTGTCCGGCCGAACGCGCCCTGCATGCGCGGCTGAGCGAGGACCCCTTCGCCGAGGTGTCGGAGGAGGATTTCGATCCCATCATCGACCGCGACGTCGTGCACAACTATCGCGCCGTGCTGGCTTTCCGCGCTTTTCTGGCACAGTATCCCACGCTCGAGGCCGCCTATATTGCGATCGTTCGTGGGGCCAAAATCGATTTTCCGCCACTGTTCGTCGAACAGCTGACGCAGATCATCCTTCGCAACATCCTTGATGGGGAAACCGACACGCTGAAGATTCGCGCCGCCGAATGCCTGTTTCGCCAGCAGACCGTGACGCTGGATGACGGCTGCATCATGGTGGCTGACCACGCAACGGTCCAGCTTCAGGCCGGCATGGCAAGGATGCTCAAGGAAGGGCCGTCCCCGGATGAGGTCAGCATCGACATCCTCGCCACCGAAACAGCGGATGAATATTGGAGCCGTTCCGACATGTTCAACACGTCGGTCGATATTGCCTTCACGCAGCCGGCCCTTGACGGGCTGTGCCGCGTCATGGAGGCATGGATCAACTATTTTCTTGGCGTTACCACGCGCATCCAGCCAATGCACGAGATCGAGGATGAAAGCTGGTCATGGCATATCGGGCTGGACACCGTCTCGAACGATCTGTTCAACGATCTCTATAATGGCGCGGATGTTGGCGAGGACCGGCTGAGCGCTATCCTGTGCCTGTTCAAGCTCGAATCGGAAGACGGGTTCCTTCCCGAAATGGCCGGCCGGCCGGTGTATCTCGGCCTCGCGATGGACCAGACCGGCAGTGTGCGCATGAAGCCACAAAACCTGCTTGCCAACCTGCCGCTGGCGACAAGCTGACATCCGGTATCGGCTCTGCCGGGCGGTATCGGCCCCGCCGGGGCGATGCCGCCCCGGTCCGTGCAATGGGCCTGGTCAATGCCGGCCTAATTCATATAGTCATCGGTGGTTCGCGGCTTGCGGCGTTCGCCGACATCCATCAGCCTGTCATCCTTGTCAAACATCGCCTCGACCCGGCAATCCTCGCACATTTTCAGCGTTTCGATCTGATTCTCGCCGCTGAACATGCTGTGACCTGACAGCTTGTCAATCACCCGTTCGATCGAACGCGAGCTGCCAAAAGGCTTGCCGCATCCCGTGCAGTGGAACGGTGCGTCCTCGATCACCAGCTCGGCATCCATCGTGCTGTCCGCAAGGTTGAATTGCGGCACCAGCGAGATGACCTTTTCCGGGCAGGTGGCAACGCAGATGCCACATTGCAGGCAGGCATCCTCGCGGAACAGAAGCTGCGGCGCATCCGGATTGTCCTGCAGCGCGCCGGCCGGGCAGGCGCCGACACAGGACAGGCAGATTGTGCAGTTTTCCGTGTCAATCTCGACCCGACCATAGGGCGCGCCCTCGGGAAGAGGAATGGCGGTCGGTTCAATCTTCTGCGCGCCGGCAAGGCCGCGCATCGCGAGGCGGGTGATGCCGCGCGGGCTGCCAAGCGGGCTGAAAGGTGCCGGTTTGACCTTGTCGCCCGGACGGCTGGCGCGAAACCGGGCCGCCACCATATCGGGATCAATCTCGTCAATCAGGACGAAGCGCGATTCGTCATCCGCTCCGACGCCCGTCATCAACGCGCGCGCCATTTCAACCTGCCGGGCGATCTGCGGGGTCTCGTCAGCCTTGTTCGGATTGGCAAGGATGATGACCTGACCATAGCCCTGGGCAATGGCGGCAACCAGCATGTCGTGCCCGACCCGGCCGGTGCTGTGCATGGTCATCGGCAACATATCCGCCGGCAGGCCGGGACCGAACCGCGCGATCATGTCGATCATGCCCGCACCATGGCTGGCATCGGCAAGAAGCAGCCGCGGTGTCTTGCCGCCAGCTTCAAGGTAATGGTCGATAAGGTTGGCGATCTGCTGGCCGAAGCTATCAGCGGCGGGAAGGTTCGTCTGCGCCGCCCCTGACGGGCAGACGGCACCGCAATAGCCGCAGCCG
>CAJWDO010000007.1 GCA_913031555.1 uncultured Alphaproteobacteria bacterium
CCCGCGACCCCGAGCTTGGGAAGCTCGTGCTCTACCAACTGAGCTACACCCGCATGATTGCCAGATTAGAGGTTGCGTCGATGAAGGCAAGGTCTTTTGCCTGACATGGTGTTTCGACAGAAACCGGCGGGTGATACCTAACCTGTTGCCTTACGCCGGCTTTATCGCCATATAGGCTCTGGTGAGTTTGGTCCATTGGCGCCTGCCCGGGTGGGCCATGACAGAGAAATGTGATGACACCATACGATAACGGCTCCAGCAAGGCCGCCAAGGCGGCTAATGAACGGCAAATTGCCGCGCGTCCAACGCGCGACGAGGCAGAGGCGGCCGTCGAAACATTGCTTCGCTGGATGGGCGAATCGCCGACGCGTGAGGGGCTGATCGACACACCGGCCCGCGTCGTCCGCGCCTGGGAGGAATTCTGTTCCGGCTATGGCGAGGATCCCGCCGCGCTGCTGAACAGCACCTTCGAAGAGGTCGAGGGTTATGATGACATGGTGATGCTGCGCTCGATCCGTATGGAGAGCCATTGCGAACACCATCTCGTGCCGATCCTCGGCACCGCCCATATTGCCTATCTTCCCGACCGGCGCGTTGTCGGCATCTCAAAACTGGCCCGTGTGCTGGACAGTTTCGCCCATCGTCTGCAAACACAGGAAACACTGACCGCACAGGTTGCCGACTGTATCCAGACGGCACTGCAACCGCGCGGGGTGGCCGTGCTGATCGACGCACAGCATCAATGCATGACGACCCGCGGCGTTCACAAACCGGATGTATCGATGGTCACGACCAGCTTCACCGGCGCCTTTCAGGACGACCGTGACCTTCGCGACAGGTTCCTCGGCGAGGCACGGCGCGGCTAATCGGGGCGCACCTGCGGTCGGCGACAAACAACCGGCAATAATCACCACAATAATCCTGGCCGCCGGTTTTTTGTGTGACCTTGCGGGGTGATCGGCTATGCTCCCGTGAAACTGGCCCACAGAACAGGCCCCTAACCTGGGAAATAACGGGTGCCCGAGACATGATCCTCTCACCGGTACTGAACATCCTCGGCCTGCTGACCACCATTCTGGGGGCGGCAATGCTGATCCCGATGTGTGTCGATCTGTATTTCGGGTCTTCCGATTGGCAGGTCTTTGCGTTGTCGGCGCTTCTGACAGCCTTTGTCGGCGTCTCGGTATGGCTTGCCACCTCACAGCGCGAGGGCATCGATCTCGGCCTGCGGCAGGCTTTCCTGCTGACCAACGGATCCTGGATCTCGATCGGCATTTTCGGCTCGCTGCCTTTCATGTTCTGCGAATTACAGCTCAGCCTGACCGACGCCATGTTCGAATCGGTGTCGGGAATCACCACCACCGGATCGACCGTTCTGCAGAACATCGAAATGGCTTCGCCCGGAATCCTGATCTGGCGAGCCCTGCTGCAATGGCTTGGTGGGGTAGGAATTATCGTCATGGCGATGGCCGTGCTGCCGATGCTGTCGGTTGGCGGCATGCAGCTGTTCCGCACCGAATCCTACGATACCGCCGACAAGGTCGTGCCGCGCGCGACTCAGCTTGCCGGCGGTATCGGGCTTGTCTATGCCGGGCTGACAGCGACATGGGCGATCATGCTGTCAGTCGCAGGGATGAGCAATTTCGACGCCATCGCGCATTCCATGACGACAATCGCCACCGGCGGCTATTCAACACGCACAGCCTCGATTGCGGCTTTTGATTCGGTGGCTATCGAATGGATCATCATCTTCGGGATGATTGTTGGCAGCCTGCCCTTTGCGCATTATCTGGCGATGGTTCGCGGCGGCTGGCGCGTGCTTTTGCAGGACCCGCAGGTGCGCTGGTTTCTGGCGCTTCTGGCCTCGGTGGTTCTGGTGCTGATCTGGTTCCTGAGTAAGGACGGCATGCCGGTTGCCGTTGCGATCCGGCAGGCAAGCTTCAACGCTGTCTCGATCATGACCGGAACTGGCTATGGCAGCGCGAATTTCTCTGCCTGGGGCGGGTTTGCCTCGACCCTGCTTTTGATCACCATGTTCATCGGCGGGTGCGGCGGCTCGACAACCTGCGGCATCAAGATGTTCCGCCTGCAGGTACTGGCGACAACAGCACGCGTACAGATCGGCCGGTTGCTGCGTCCGCATGCGGTGATCCTTGCCTATTACAACCGCAGGCCGGTGGCGAATGAGGTGATGGATTCGGTGATGGGGTTCTTCTACCTCTACATCATCTGTTTTGTCGTCCTCGCCATCCTGCTTGGCGCGCTTGGCCTTGATTTCATCACCGCCCTGTCAGGCGCGGCGACCTCGATCAGCAATGTCGGGCCGGGGCTTGGCAATCTGATCGGTGCCGAGGGCAATTTCTCGTCAGTGCCGGATCTGGCAAAGTGGATCATGGCATTCGGCATGCTGCTTGGCCGGCTCGAGCTGTTCACCGTTCTGGTGATGCTGAACCCGGGCTTCTGGCGACGCTAGGCGGATTATCCGCCTGTTTCCTGTGGAACATGACCCCAAGGAAGAATGACCCCAGGGAAGAATGACCCCAGGGAAGAATGACCCTAGGGAAGAACAACATTATCGAGCTTGGCAAGCTCTGTCCGGGCCTGGCTGTCCAGCCCGGCCAATGCCTTGTTCAGACAGGCATTCACTGCGCGCTGCACATCATTCGCCGATGATGATTCCGGGATTGTCACCGAATGTGATGCCGCAAGCCTGATCATCGCCTGTGACCCGCCAACAGGCTGCAGCCACATCAGCCTTGCCTCGAATTCGACCCTGATCTCGCTGTCCTGCTGGTCGGTCAGCGCCGTTGCCAGCCCGACCTGCGGTGGCAGCTTGACCTTGGTGACGGCGGCGCGGGTGATATCGAGAATCATCTCGCCACTGCCACCTGCCGGTAACAGCACCCTTGTGGCCCATTGCGAGACGAGATTGCCGGGATAGGGCTGCTGCAGATGGCCGATATAGGGAGGCTTGATGGGCATCTCCCAGTTTTCGATGATTTCGAGCTGCCGCGCGTTCAGGGACAGCGCCTCAAAACCGGCTGATTGTACGGACACCGGTTGTGGCGGCGGCGAAGATGCCGTCGTGCAGGCAGCCAAGCCCAGCAGCATGGTTGGAATCAGCAATAGCCTCAAAAAGGCTGGGGTGAACACGCGCATGGGCATCTGTCGGCAACTCCACGTTCGACCACATTCTGTGACTACAACAAGAAGGCGGCATGAATATGGCGGTGTCACTGCCTGGTGATCGATGGTTCCGTGATCGGCCCGCCGTCGATTGATCCATCACTGATTTGCCCGTCACTTGCGGGCGGGTTGATCGAGCGTGTTGTCTTGCAGAACTCGCAGGTGACATCAATGGTGCCCGACTCCGTCACCAGATCCATCAATTCCGCGGCCGGCATGCGTTCCAGAACGGCAATCGCCCTATCAGGGCTGCAACGGCATTTGTCCTCGACAGGCCGCGCCGGCGCCACATGCGGGCGCAATGAATTGAACAGGCGGAATACCAGCGCCTCCGGCGCCAGATCGGGGTCGACAAGCTCGTCGCGGCGGACCGAGCGCAACAACATTTCAGCGGTATTCCAGGCATCTTCGCGGGCGTCGCGCGAAACACCGGAAAGATTGCCGCCATCGGCGGCCACCCGCTGCACCATCATCGCGCTGGCCGTCCAGCTGTCGCCCGTCCTCCCGGCCGCGGCGACAATATGACTGTCGACCTGCTCGGAATTGGCAAACCATGCGGTCGCGGCATCGCTCAGCGTCTCGCCGGTCAGCTCAACGATGCCCTGATAGCGTCCGTTCTCACTTCCCTGATCGACGGTAAAGGCGGCATAGCCCGAACCAAGAAGTGCCGTAACGCTGGCCGGCAAACTGGTTGCCATGTCGAGTCCGACCGGCGGCTGGCTATCCTCGTCAAAGGCGGTATAGCCGCGAAGCGCACCGTCCGAGGTCATGTCGGCAAGAAGCGTCTTCACATAACCATCGCCCTTGGCCTGCAAGGTGAACACGCCATCGAACTTCATGAAAGTCGACAGGCAGGCGGCAATGGCCATGGCCTCCGCCTGAAGGCTTGCCACAGCCTCGGGATAGTCGTGCCGCGTCAAAATCCGCGTCGCCGGCACCCCGACACTGGCAAACCGCCCCCTGATCAGCGCCGTATCACCATCCTCGCCAGCCAGATAGAATGGCAGGATCTGCGCGCCGGCACTGCTTGCATCGCTTGACGCCACATGTCTCTCCGCTGCGGTTGCGGGCCACAGGCCCGGGGGTTTTCCTAATTGCCGGCCATGCACCAGGACAGGATGGCCTTTTGCGCATGAAGCCTGTTTTCGGCCTCGTCGAACACTGCGGATTGCGGTCCGTCAATCACCTCGGCGGTGATCTCCATGCCGCGCCAGGCAGGAAGGCAGTGCAGAATGATGGCATCGCCCGCCGCCACTTCGAGAAGCTCGCGATTTACTTGAAATTGTTTGAAATCCTCGCAGCGGGTGCCTTCCTCATCGCCCATCGAAATCCAGACATCGGTGACCAGCGTCTGGCTGCCGGTGGCGGCCTCAACCGCCGAATCATACAGCACAAGATCGGCACCTTCGGCCCGCGCCCATGCCAGAAGTTCAGCCGCCGGGGCGTAGCCTTCCGGGCAGGCAAGCCGTAGCTGGAACCCGAATCTGGCCGCCGCCTCGATCCAGCTTGCCGCCACGTTGTTGCCATCACCGATCCAAGTCACAATCTGGCCGTCAAGCGCGCCATGGCGTTCGATCATCGTCTGCAGGTCGGCCATGATCTGGCAGGGATGTGATCGCGCCGTCAGCGCATTGACAACCGGCACACTGGCATGCCCGGCAAGTGTCAGCAGCGTCTCATGGTCGAAGCAGCGAATGGTGATGGCGTCGACATAGCGTGACAGCACGCGCGCCGTATCCTCGATGCTCTCGCCGCGGCCGATCTGCAAATCCTGCGCCGACAGCATCAGCGGTGTGCCGCCAAGTTGCGTGATGCCGACCTCGAAGGACACGCGGGTGCGGGTCGAGGGCTTCTCGAAAATCATCGCCACGCTTTTCCCGGCAAGCGGTTTGGCCGTTTCGGCACCTGCCTTCAGCGCCGCCTTGGTCGCCGCCGCGTCATCCAGCATGTTCTGCAACGTCTCGGCAGTGAAATCACGGATATCGAGGAAATGTCGCATTACTGGCTGTCCTGCTGTGGAGCCATCTTGCTGAGGCCCATCTTGCTGAGGCCCATCTTGATGAGGGCCGTATCGAAGCTTTCGACCGCCAGCCTGATCTCGTCCTCGGAGATGATCAGCGGCGGCAGGAACCGGATGGTGTTCTCACCAGCCGGCACGGTCAGTATTTTCATCTCGCGAAGCGCCGCCACCATATCGCCAGCCGGCACAGGGTCGGCAAGCCGCACACCGCACAGGAAGCCACGCCCCCTGATTTCGACAATGGCATCGGGATGACGCGCTGCCACCTCGGTCAGCAGGCCGCGCATGATCTCGGCACGGCGGCGCACATCCTCAAGAAAACCCGGCGCTGTCACCTCGTCGAGGATGACCTCGGCCACCGCCATGGCAAGCGGGTTACCGGCAAAGGTCGAGCCATGCGTTCCGGGTGTCATGGCGCTGCCAACAGCGGCGCTTGCGATGACCGCACCAACCGGAAACCCGCCGCCAAGGCCCTTCGCCATGGCGATGATGTCAGGGGCGATGCCGGATGTCTGGTAGGCAAACAGGGTGCCGGTCCGGCCAATGCCCGACTGCACCTCGTCGGCGATCACCAGTGCCCCGAATTCATCAGCCGCCGCGCGGACGCCGCGAAGATAATCGTCATGCGCGCTGCGGGCACCACCCTCACCCTGAACAGGTTCGATCATCACAGCCGCAACATGATCGCCAAGTGCCGCGCGAAGTCCGTTCAGATTGCCAAAGGGAACATGGTCAAAACCATCCGGCATCGGCCCGAAACCGGTGCGGTTGGCCGGCTTGTCGGTGGCCGCCAGCATGCCAAGCGTGCGTCCATGGAACGAACCGGTGGCACACAGGATGGTTGTGCGCTCAGGCTGTCCACTTTCATAGGCGGCCCGCCGCGCCATCTTCACGGCTGATTCATTTGCCTCGGCGCCGGAATTGCAGAAATAGACCTGATCCAGTCCGGTCAGCGCGGCCAGCCTTTCGGCCACTCTCTCCTGGCCCGGGATACGATAGAGGTTCGAGGTGTGCCAGAGCTTGCCGGCCTGGTCGCGCAGCGCGTCTATCAGTGCCGGATGCGAATGGCCAAGCGTGTTCACGGCAATGCCGCTTGCGCAATCAAGATAGCGCTCGCCATCATCGGTGATCAGCCAGCAGCCATCCCCGCGAACGAAGGACAGATCGGCGCGGCCATAGGTTTTCATCACCGCCGATGTCGGCGTCTTGGCTGTTTGCGAAGCGGTCATGTCGAATTCCGTTCTTTTGGCCCGTCCCTTCACGGGTCATGATCTGCCTGTATTCCGTTTCGGGCGCATATTGCGGGTGCCCTTTGCCAAGGCCCCAAAAACCAAACCACCAGCACGTCGGCGACGGCACCGGTGGTTTCACTTGCGGCATCGGAAGGCTGCCAAATTCGGCATTTCCGCCAAACTTGTCAAGGCGTTTGCAGGGCCAATGCCGATCCGGTCAGTCCTGCATGAAATGCTTGGCCAGTCGCAAACCCTGAGACTGGTAATTCGATCCGGATCCACTGGCACCATAAAGGCTGTCCGGAACCGCCGCCATCGGCTCATAAACAAGGCGGCAGACCGTCTGGCCCTCCTCGATCAGGAACGGCACATCATGCGAGCGCACCTCCAGCACGGCGCGGGTCGCGCCGGCGCCAAGTTCCTCCATGCCGAAGCCGGGGTCGAAGAAGCCGGCGTAATGCGCGCGAAATTCGCCGACACGCGTGTCATAGGCGCGCATCTCGGCAGCGTGGTCTCGCGGCACCGTAACGTATTCATGGCTTGCCAGAATATAGAATTCATCGGGATGCAGCACCAGGCCGCCAGCAACGAGATCGGCCGCCGTCAGACGCTCCCAGAACGCATCGACCTCACAGCTTTTCGGCGCGTCGATATCGATCAGACCGGCATGTTTGCGGGCCCGCCATCCGATGATACCGGTGGCCTCATCCGGGGTCAGATTGACGCCAAGCGCCACCCCGTCGCGAATATCTACATCATCCACCCCGCGCACCAGCCCGACATCGCGCTGCAGGGCGATCATCGCGGCATCCGACATCGCCGCCGGTCCACGTCGCAGGCGAAGCTGCGACAGGCACGATCCGGGGCGCACCAGAACCGAAAAGGTTCGCGGCGAAATCTCGGCATAGAGCGGGCCCTGATAGCCATCGGGGACAGCTTCGAATTCCAGCGCCTGATCGACAATCAGGCGGGTGAAGATATCAAGTCGTCCGGTCGAGCTTTTCGGGTTCGCCATCGCACTGAGCCCGGCGGCGAGGCGGAGTGATTCCTGAAGCTCGACAATATAGACACAGCCTCGTTCCAGAACCGCGCCGCCGGTCAGGTCGATCTGGTGCATGGCGACGCGGGCAAGCTTGTCCTCAACGCGCATTTCGGCACCCGGCAGAAATGATGACTGCACGCGCCAGGCACGGGTGCCAAGCCGCAGATCAAGGCTTGCCGGCTGCAACTGCGCGTCCGTGATCGGTGTGGCCGCGCTGATCATGCCGGATTCGATGGCACTTTGGATCTCCTGCACCGGCAGGATGCCCTTATTCAAACCGGTCTTCACATTTCCATCATTCATCGTGCTTCAGCCACCATGCCCCCGCCAGTCATGCGCCCTGTTCCTTCAGCTTTTCAGCCGATAGCCGGATTTCAACACACGGTAGCACAGCCATCCCAGAACACCATTCACAACGACAAGACAGACAAGACCCGTCATGACCGGGCGATCGGCGATGCCAAGCAGACCATAGCGAAACCCGTCAATGGCATAGAAGAACGGGTTCAGCGTGGCGATGGTATCGAAGGGCGACGGCAGCCGTTCCACCGAATAGAAGGTGCCCGACAGGAAGGCCAGCGGCTGGATCACGAAATTTGTTATGGCGGACATTTCGTCGAATTTGGTGGCCCAGATGCCCGCCAGAAGGCCGGCAAAGGCAAGCGCCAGCGACCCCAGCACGAGAAAGGCGAGTGCCACAAGCGGCGCCGCCGGCATCGACAGCCCGCCAAACAGCCCAAGCACGACAGCGGCGACAAGTCCAACGGCAATGCCGCGGGTCATACCGCCGGCCGCCATCCCGACAAGAAGCTCTGCCGGTCCTATGGGCGGCATCAGAAGATCGACGATATTGCCCTGCACCTTCGAGACGACGAGTGAGGATGACGTGTTGGCAAAGGCGTTCTGCAGGACCGTCATCATTACAAGACCGGGAACAAGGAAGGTGATGAAATCGACATCACCCGCCAGCTGTGCACGATCGCCAACGGCCACCGCAAACACCATCAGGAACAGCATCGAAGTGATCACGGGCGCGGCGACAGTCTGCATTCCCACCTTCGCGAAACGATGCACCTCGCGCTTGTAGAGGGTCCACAGGCCGATCCAGTTAACGCCGCCTATCTGGACTGGCCGCACCACAGACGGCTGCGGTCTGGTAAGGTGGCTTGTTTCGGGATTGGCGGCCGGGGCCGAAGATGTCTGGTCATTCATGCCGCAGAACATAGGCCTGTCAGGGTGGTTTCGCAATGTCGGCGATATTGGCTGCAGGGGCGACTTCAGGGGCGACTGCAGGGGCGGCGGTGGCGGTGGCGGTGGCGGTAAGGGCGTCCGGCTGATAGAGTTTGTCGCCAGCCCGACGGAGAGCCGCATCCGATGACAGACAGGAAACCGGCAGCAGAACGCCGCCTGATGAACAAGGCGGTCCATTATCTTGGACGCTACACCGCATCGCGGCAGCGTCTTCGCGAAGTGTTGCGCCGCTTTGCGTTCCGCAAGCTCGACTCGCATGACGCCACCGAGGTGGCGCGCGCCATCGATACGGTGGTCGATGATTGCGTCAGGCTTGGCTATGTCGATGACACCGCCTTTGCGCTTGCCAAGGCCCGAAGCAAGCGTCGCGGCGGGCGCTCGGCGCTGGCCATCCGTCGCAGTTTGCAGGAGCATGCCATAGACGCTGACCTTGTTGACGAGGCGCTTGCGGCCGCGGACGAGGACACAAACGACGGCGAACTTGCTGCCGCGCTTCGGCATGCGGCGCGGCGACGGCTTGGCCCCTATGCCACCCGCCCGGGTGACGAGACAACACGGCAGCGCCATCTTGCCTCGCTGGCACGGGCCGGATTCTCGCTTGGCATCGCCCGGCAGGTACTCGATCTGGAGGATGTGGACGCTGCCGAACGACTGGCCGGCGAGCTGCGTTGCTAGGCAACGCAGCTGCCTTGCGATGCGCCATACCATCGGTCTAGACTGCCATACGGAATTCAACTGACGCCCGAGGCTCTTGCCTCAGAGCTTGTGCATTGTATTCTTGCACGACATTTACATGGATGAAAATCAAGCATTACGGGCGGCACGCCGGGTGGGAGGATTATCAATGACCGAGGACAGACTGTTTGCGCCAGACCGGGAAACCGCTGCTAACGCTCTGATCGATGCGGATGGCTACAAGGCGATGTATGCCGAATCGATTGCCGATCCCGACGCGTTCTGGGCCGAGCATGGAAAGCGGATCGACTGGATCAAGCCCTATAGCCAGATCAGCGATGTCTCCTATGATACCGGTGATCTGCATATCAACTGGTTTGCCGACGGCACGCTGAACGCGGCGGCGAACTGCCTTGACCGCCATCTGGCGACGCGTGGTGACCAGACCGCGATTATCTGGGAGGGAGACGACCCGGCCGATTCACGCCACATCACCTATGCCGAGCTGCATGGGGAAGTCTGTCGTCTCGCCAATGTGATGAAGGCCGAGGGCGCGAAGAAGGGTGACAGGATCACCATCTACATGCCGATGATCCCTGAGGCCGCCGTCGCGATGCTGGCCTGCGCCCGTATCGGTGCCGTTCATTCGGTGGTGTTTGGCGGGTTTTCGCCGGACGCGCTGGCTGGCCGCATCCGGGATTGTGATTCGAACATGGTCATCACCGCCGATGAAGGTGTGCGTGGCGGCCGCGCGGTTCCGCTGAAGGCGAATACCGACGCGGCGCTTGCCTCCTGTCCCGACTGCAACAAGGTCATCGTCGTCAAACGCACCGGCGGCGCCATTGACTGGGTCGATGGTCGCGACGTCTGGTATCACGAGGCGATGGACGGTGCCTCGGCCGACTGCCCGGCAGCCGAAATGAACGCCGAGGACCCGATTTTCATCCTCTATACCTCGGGGTCGACCGGCAAACCGAAGGGCGTTCTTCACACCACCGGCGGCTATATGGTCTATGCCTCGATGACCCACGAATATGTCTTCGACTATCATGATGGTGACGTCTACTGGTGCACCGCCGATGTCGGTTGGGTCACCGGCCACAGCTATATTGTCTATGGTCCACTTGCCAATGGTGGGATCACGCTGATGTTCGAGGGCGTTCCAACCTATCCTGACAGTTCGCGCTTCTGGCAGGTTGTCGAAAAACACAAGGTCAACATCTTCTACACCGCGCCGACCGCCATCCGGGCGCTGATGCGCGAGGGCGAGGCGCCGGTCAAGGGGTGTGACCGCTCCTCGCTACGGCTTCTCGGCAGTGTCGGCGAGCCGATCAACCCCGAAGCCTGGATGTGGTATCGCGATGTTGTCGGCGATGGCCGCTGTCCGATTGTCGATACCTGGTGGCAGACCGAGACCGGCGGCATCCTGATCACGCCGCTTCCCGGCGCCACGACAACCAAGCCAGGATCGGTGACGCGCCCCTTCTTCGGAATCGAACCGGTGCTTGTCGATGGCGACAACAACCTCCTTGATGGCGCGGTCGATGGAAATCTGTGCATCGCGCGGTCCTGGCCGGGGCAGATGCGGACCGTCTATGGCGATCATCAGCGTTTCATCGAAACCTATTTCACCACCTTTCCGGGGCGGTATTTCTCGGGCGATGGCGCACGGCGTGACGAGGATGGCTATTTCTGGATCACCGGACGTGTCGATGACGTTTTGAATGTGTCCGGCCACCGTATGGGGACAGCGGAGGTTGAATCGGCGCTGGTGGCGCATCCGAAGGTCGCCGAATCGGCTGTCGTCGGTTATCCGCACGACATCAAGGGCCAGGGAATCTATGCCTATGTCACGTTGATCGAGGGATGTGAGCCCAGCGATGAGTTGGTGGCCGAACTCCGGCAATGGACGCGCAAGGAAATCGGCCCCATCGCCACGCCCGATCTTCTGCAATGGGCACCGCAATTGCCAAAGACGCGGTCCGGCAAGATCATGCGCCGCATCCTGCGGAAAATCGCGGCAAATGACTATGCCGACCTTGGCGACACCTCGACGCTGACCGATCCCAATGTTGTGACGGACCTGGTCGAGAACCGCCAGAATCGCTAGGGGCATCGAGGCCCAGGAGTATCGAGGCTGACATTCGGGCCGGTGATGGCTCGCGCGGTCACTGAAGCTGCAGTTCGTTTGCCCGGCAAACAGCGTGAAGCCGGTTGCGCGCGCCAAGTTTGCCGCGAAGACTTTTGATGTGATGCTTCACCGTGACCTCGCTGAGAGACAGCGATTTGGCGATGTCGCGGTTACTCAGCCCACCGCGCAAACCGACAAGCACATCATGTTCACGCCGCGTCAGGTCGATCGACAGCGGCGGCGTGGCGGTCATCATGTCGACGGGGATGTAGCGTTCACCGGCGATGAGCAGACGAAGCGCCCCCAAATAAGCGTCAGAGCCGAGATTATAGGGCAGAAACCCGGCCGCGCCGGCGGCCGTGAGACCGGCAATCGACACATTGTCAGGCCGTGAACCCATGATCGCGACAGGCACCTTGTGACGACAATCCCGGCGAAACTGCCGCAGGCCCTTCAGGCCCTGCATGTCAGGCATCTGCAGATCAAGCACCGCTAACGCCAACTCGTCCGTCTCGTTGGCACTGGCCACCGCCTCGGCAAGGCTTGCGACGGTGAGAATAGTGAGGTCCGCGTCGGCGATCATCTGATGGTTCTGCACAAGGTGATTTTGTGCAAAGTCACGGCTGAGGCTGTTTTCAAAGGCCAGCAGGACGCGCATCGACAACCTCCCTGATTGGATATGAACACTCAGAAGCCGAATACACAAAAGGGTGATATTTGAGTATCAATGCACTCAAATTACCGGCACAGGCGTGGCGATGCACATGATTTTTTGTAAACAAATCAACTAATTATAGAATTATTACAATCTAACGACTGCTGAAAATTTCACGCGAAATCCGCAACAGTAAGGTTTTGCTTGCAGGAAGCCGGAAGGGGTCGAGCGTAGAAATTTTTCGATATTCAAAGGAGATCACAACCTTAAGGTTCAACCAGCCCAGCGCGTCACCATTCATCAGATCCAGCCTTGTCGTGCGTGTTCGCGCGCGGTGCGGTGCGGCAAGGAACGGCAATTGCCCAAGAAAGGATTGATGGCGACGCGTATGATATAGATGAGCCGCCAGGTGATCCCCGGCCCAACGTAACCCGACGCTTACCTCGCGCGCCTGTGACCCTGGCATCAACCCTAGTCCCGCCTGCCGCACGCGTTCGCGCACACCGCCAAGCGACGTTGTCAGCCGCCTGGTAATGGTCTTATCAAGACTGTACTCATACCGTGTCTGCGTCAGATCAAGCCATTGCGAGCGTGCCTTGAGGTAAGACGCACCGATGAAGGATCGCAGATCAGCAGCGTGAGCCAGGAACAGGCCAACGTCACCGCGCCGGTGCGTTTGCAGGATTGCAAGGTCGACACGGCCCTGCTGGAAACGCGAGACACCGACCTCGGCGCCGAAGCGGAGCTGCCTCCCAGCCACCTGCCGGGACAGCGCCGCCATCCGCTGAATTGCACCATCGCCAGCATAGCCCGGCCGGCGAGGTCGGCGCTGGAAAAGAATGGTGTCCAGATCAACGTCCCAGTCGGTGCCGGCGCGATAAAGATGCCGGATCGTGAGGTTCGCCCACAGATCGATGCCGCTGTCAGGCTGGCCATGTAAGACAAGCGGGCGGCCAGGATCGCACAGCACGGCAAGACGAAGGCAGATGCTGTGCATCCGCGAGCCTTGCTGAAGCCGGATTTTGACATCGCGCTGGCGGTCGACAAGTGATTCTCGATAGCCGGCAGTAGCGCCGATCAGTGCCTGCCACTGCCAGGGACCCTCGCAGGCAGAACGCACCTGTGTCGCGCTGCGGCGAAACGCCGGAGCAATTACCTTGTCGCGCAACGGGTCGAGATTCCGGATGGCAAGCTGACAGCGGCCGGATTGCATTGCCGCGAACGCCGCGCTCAGCCGCAATTCGGTTGAACGCGGATAGAGGTCAAAAGCCGCACGGGCCAGTTTATACGCCTCGGCGGCGCGCCCCTCATTGAGAAGCCGCCTTGTCCGGTTGAGAAACCATGACGGTGACATGCTGGGCAGCAGAACCGGCACCGGCGCGCCGGGACCGGCATGCGCCTGCGGCTGATCCGACCCGCTTGCCGGGCCAGGATGTGTGACATAGCCACAGATAATCACCAGCGCCGCCATACCGGCGGGCCGGCATGCTGTCCAAATCCGCACGCGCCTCCCCCATCCGGATTATGATCCCAAAGCATGATGCTCCGGGTTAATCCCGGCAGATAAGGGAATTCGGCAGGCAATCACCTGCCGCGAGGTCCGGATGAATATGGTAAGCCAACGACTACCGGCGGCTAGAGGAGACGCGCCAGTTTCTCGACAGTGAATTCCGGCGGCTCGTTAAAGACAATTGTACCGGTGAATGCCCCTGTTTCGTCATACAGATAGACAGTGGCGGTGTGGTCATACAGCACCACGCCATCCTCATCCTCGACACGCTTTGCATAGGCACCGAACGCCTCATGCGCGCTGGCAAGTTGGCCTGTCTTGCCGGTCAGACCTGTCACCGGCAGATCAAACAGTGACAGATAGGCGGCAAGCTGTTCCGGTGTGTCGCGTTCGGCGTCGACGGTCATAAAGATGGTCTGCAACGGTTTCGGATTACCACCGCGCGCCGCCACCTCGTCAAGCGAGGTGGCCAGCAGGGTCAGCGTCATCGGACAGACATCGGGACAGTAGGTGTAACCAAAGAAAAGCGCCACCGGCGCACCGACGAAATCGACATTGCGCCGTACGGCACCGGTCTGATCCACAAGCTCAAACGCCTGATCCTGAAAATTCCGGAAGCCGACATCCATCTGCCGGGCCTGCCGTTCGGCCAGCCAGAAGACGGCCCCGGCAAGAAGGCAAAACCCGATAACGGCACCGATCACAATGCCGCGGCCGGCAAATTTACGCGAAGCATGACCCATGGCGCGTGGTTTAGAGCCTGCAACCGACCGGCGCAACCGGGAATATGAGAGAAAAACCGGACAGGGCCATCCCGCAATCATCCTTATCATTGAATCCATATGGCGGGTGCGTGTAGTCTGCGCGTCATGCAGACCTGCCCGGACAAAATCCTATGACCGCTCTCATCATCCTCATCGACCAGATCGTCAATCTCTATATCTGGACGATGGTGGCCTACATCATCATCACCTGGCTGATCGCTTTCCGGATCGTCAATCCATGGCAGCCATTCATTCGCATGGCGCTGACATTCCTTGGCCGCATTCATGAGCCGCTGATGAGTCTTGTACGCCGCATATTGCCGGATCTCGGCGGCATCGATTTAAGCCCAATAGTCCTGCTGCTTGCGGTACAGTTTCTGCGCAATCTTGTGATCGGCTTTCTTGCCGGGCTTGCCTGACAGAATGGCCTGAGAAAATGGCCTTGCCGCGGCACGTGGCGTCCATCATGTCGCCTTTGGGTGAATGACGAATAAATATGGGACTGAAAGGGGACATCATGACAAAGACAGAATCCACCGAGGTGCCAGCGACCGGCGCAATGACAATTGACGGCAAGGCCTTTTCCGACAGGCTGGTGGCGCGGGTCGCCGATGCGGCAAGGGATCTGACCGCCAAGATTGGCCGGGCGCCGGCACTGGCGGTGGTGTTGGTCGGCGACAACCCGGCAAGCGCTGTTTATGTTCGCAACAAGATCGAACGGACCACAACCGCCGGCATGCGCTCTATCGAAAGGCGGCTCGATGCGACCACCAGCCAGGATGATCTTCTGGCCATCATTGACCAGCTGAATGCGGATGATGGTGTCGACGGCATTCTTGTCCAGCTGCCACTGCCGTCGCAGATCGACGAGGCCGCGGTGATCAATGCCATCTCGCCTGGCAAGGATGTCGACGGTTTTCATGTCGTCAATGCCGGCCTTCTGGCCACCGGTCAGGACGCGCTCGTCCCCTGCACTCCCTATGGCTGTTTGATGCTGTTGCAGGATCATCTTGGCGATCTGTCGGGTCTGAACGCGGTTGTTGTCGGCCGATCAAACATCGTTGGCAAGCCAATGGCCCAGCTGCTGCTGCAACAAAGCTGCACTGTGACCATCGCGCATTCGCGGACGCGCGATCTGCAGGCCGTCTGCGCCGCCGCCGACATTCTGGTGGCCGCTGTTGGCCGGCCCGAGATGATCACCGGCGATTTCATCAAGCCGGGAGCCACGGTGATTGATGTCGGGATCAACCGGGTGCCGGCACCTGAACGTGGCGAGGGAAAATTCCGGCTGACAGGCGACGTGGATTTTGCCAGCGCGTCGGCGGTTGCCGGCGCCATCACACCGGTGCCTGGCGGCGTCGGCCCGATGACCATTGCCTGCCTGCTTCGCAACACGCTGGTTGCCGCCGCGCGACGCTTTGACGCCGACCTCGCCGATCTCTAGCTTTTTACCCCGCAGCGCCCTATTTAACTGACACCAGACCTCGCAGAAGGCAGTCTCCAGCCATGGCCGCAGAAAAATACATCCTCTTTGCCGCGCTTGGCATCGTCGCCGCGATCCTGTTCTGGGGGGTGATCACGATGGCGCGGGGCGGTGAATATAATGTCAAGAATTCCAACAGGATCATGCGGTATCGGATCGTCTTTCAGGCTGGCGCACTGGCATTGATCCTGATCCTGATGTGGTTCCGGCAGGCCAGCAGCTAGCCCGCTGGCATCAGCGCACATCAACAGGGGGACGCATCCCGTCATGGTAAAACTCAATAAAATCTACACCCGCACCGGCGATGACGGCGAGACAAGCCTTGTCGACGGGCGCCGGGTCGCCAAATCATCGCGCCGGCCAAGTGCCTATGGCGAGGTTGACGAGGCCAATTCGGTTATCGGGCTTGCGAGGCTGCACTGCGCCGATGACAGTGACGCCGACAGCATGCTTGGCCGCATCCAGAATGATCTGTTCGATCTTGGCGCGGACCTTGCGACGCCGGAAAGCGATACACCGGCCCTGCGGATCACCGACGAGCAGGTGGTGCGTCTGGAAACCGAGATCGACCGGATGAACGTATCACTGAAACCGCTGACCTCATTTATCCTGCCAGGCGGGTCACCAGCGGCGGCATGGCTTCACCTTGGCCGCACGGTGGTGCGCCGGGCCGAACGCCGGATGACCGAACTGGCGGCCGAGGAAGTGGTGAATGAAGCGGCGATGCGCTACATCAACCGGCTTTCGGATCATTTGTTCGTACTGGCGCGAACGCTTAATGGCGGCGGGGAAACCGACGTGTTGTGGCGTCCCGGGCAAAATTCTGGCCAGAAATGAACAAGTATTTCCTTGTTCAGGGTATTATCCCGGACAGGGTAGTGTGGTGATGATCGTATCCCAGTGAACACAGGCGGTTGAATCTCTCTTTGAAGGAGCGACAGATGAAGGTGCTAGTCCCGGTCAAGCGGGTGATCGACTATCACGTCAAGGTGCGGGTGAAAGCCGACAACACCGGCGTTGAGTTGGCGAATGTTAAGATGGCGATGAATCCGTTTGACGAGATCGCCGTTGAAGAGGCGCTGCGGCTGAAGGAGGCTGGCGGGGCGGACGAGGTTGTCGCCGTGTCGATCGGCCCGAGCCAGAATCAGGAAACCATCCGCACCGCGCTGGCCATGGGTGCCGATCGCGGCATCCATATCGAGTCGCCGCACGAGATTGAGCCGCTGGCCGTCGCCAAGCTGCTGAAGGAAGTCGTTGCCCGCGAGGAGCCGGGCCTTGTTTTCGTTGGCAAGCAGGCGATTGATGATGACTGCAACCAGACCGGCCAGATGCTGGCCGCGCTTCTGGGGTGGGCACAGGGCACTTTCGTCTCGGGGATCGAGATCAAGGGTGACAGCGCCGCCGTCATTCGCGAGGTTGATGGCGGTCTTGAACATCTCGAGATCAGGATGCCGGCCGTCGTGACCGTTGACCTGCGGCTCAACGAACCGCGCTATGCGTCGCTGCCAAACATCATGAAGGCGAAGAAAAAGCCGCTCGATTCGATCAGCGCTGCCGATCTCGGTGTCGATATCACGCCACGCCTGAACATTACCCGCGTCGAAGAGCCACCTGCCCGCGAGGCCGGAATCAAGGTATCCGATGTGGCAGAACTGGTAGATAAACTCAAAAACGAAGCCAAGGTGATCTGATCATGAGCATTCTCATCCTTGCAGACCATGATGACGGCCAACTGGCCCCGGCCACGCTGAACACCGTCACCGCCGCCACCCAGATCGGGGACGATATCCATATCCTCGTTGCCGGAGATGCCAGCGGCGAGGTTGCCAAATCCGCCGCCGCCATTGCCGGCGTGTCAAAGGTACTTACCGCCGATGACACTACGCTTGCACATGGCATTGCGGAAAATGTGGCGCCGCTGATCCTGTCGATGGCGTCCGATTATTCGCATCTGATGGCACCGGCGACGATAACCGGCAAGAACATCATGCCACGCGTTGCCGCCCTGCTCGACGTGATGCAGATCTCCGATATCATCAAGGTCGAAAGCCCGGAAAGTTTCCAGCGTCCGATCTATGCCGGCAATGCCATCGCCACCGTCACATCAAATGAGCCGGTGAAGGTGGTAACGGTTCGCAGCACGGCCTTCGAGCCCGCCGCCGAAGGTGGCAGCGCCGTCATCGAAGCCGCCGCCGCATCCGCCGATGCCGGCCTGTCAAGCTATGTCAAATCCGAGTTGTCCAGCTCCGAACGTCCGGAACTAACCTCGGCGCCGATCGTGATTTCGGGTGGCCGCGGCATGCAGGACGGATCAAACTTCGCGATGCTGGAAAAGGTTGCCGACAAGCTTGGCGCCGCCGTTGGCGCGTCGCGCGCCGCTGTCGATGCCGGATTTGTCCCGAACGACTACCAGGTTGGTCAGACCGGTAAGGTTGTCGCGCCCGATCTGTATGTGGCCGTCGGCATTTCGGGGGCGATCCAGCATCTTGCCGGCATGAAGGACAGCAAGGTGATTGTCGCCATCAACAAGGATGAAGAAGCGCCGATCTTCCAGGTCGCGGATTTCGGCCTTGTCGCGGATCTGTTTGATGCCGTACCGGAGCTGGAAACAAAGCTTGACTGACCTCGCCAGGCATCAATGAGCGAGCAAGGGCGGCTGCGGCCGCCCTTGTTCATGGAATAAACCGACATCACGTCACCGCGCTCATTCGGCCACAAGCTGACGGATCAGTGTCAGCATCGCATCATCATCCCATTCAAAGGGACCCACAAACCGCCAGGCCGCGGTCTGTCCGGCGGGAAGAAGAATGGTTGTCGGCAGGCCGCGAACCTGCATTTCGCGCGACAGGCGTGCCTTCGGGTCGAACCCGAGACGTACCCCGGTCACGCCATGCCTGTCCAGAAAGGGCATGGCCTTTGCCGCACCACCCCGGTCAATCGAGACCAGCAGCACCGTGACATCATCACCGGCAAGCGCGGCAGCGGCGCGTGACAACGCCGGCAGCTCGGCAATGCAGGGGGCGCACCAGGTGGCCCAGAAATTGATCAGTACCGGCCGGGCGGCGAAGTCGGCGACCCTGATCTCGGCACCTGTCTCGTCACTGATCGGGCTGGCGCGATCCGGTGCCGCTTCGCGCGGCGGTGCCTCCCCCGTCCCGGCCGCGCCCGTCGGCGATGGCAGACCGGCCGCCAGCAGCGCGAACACCATCAGGATCGACAACAGCAAGGGTGGGAGCCGGACCGGTGATTTTGGCTGTAAAATCGGCGAAAGCCGTCTATAACTCATGGAATTTTCCGGATTAAAGGATGCCAGCGGGCTGGCGCGCGGACAGATCAGGCCATGACCGACAAAGACATATCCAACAGGGACACTTCGCCGGACAATGGACCGTCGAAGTCTAGCATCTGGGGCGGCCGCTTCTCAAGCGGGCCGTCGCAGCTGATGCAGGATATCAATGCGTCGATCGATTATGACAGGCGGCTTTACCGTCAGGACATTGCCGGGTCGAAGGCGCATGCGACGATGCTGGCCGCCTGCAAGATCATCACCGATGCCGACCGCGATGCCATCCACAATGGTCTCGAAAGTATCCTCGATGAAATCAGCCGTGGCGATTTCACCTTTTCCGCCGCCGCTTGGGCTTCGGATTTGGCGGCATCGAACGCGGCTTGTTCCGCTTCGCAACCTAACGAAGACGACGGGATGGTGATTCCATCGCCGAGCTCTTCGAAGCACGATTTCATGGCGGACACAGACGCGGTGCACTCTTTCAATTTGTTTCCGTTCTTCTCCGCGTCGGCTTTCGCGTCTTCGACCGCTTTCGTGGTGCACTCCGGAACGTCGCTGGTGCACTCGGAAAAGTTCTCAGAGAGCTCCGTGGCGCCTTCCTCGACTTCTTTTTGCATCAACGCGGCTTTCGCTTTGGCCAATTCGAAATCGGCTTCCATCTTCGTCTTCATCTTCTCGCCGCACGCGGCAAAGTCACCGGCGCAG
>CAJWDO010000008.1 GCA_913031555.1 uncultured Alphaproteobacteria bacterium
CGAGGCGGGTGGCCGCCAGATGCAGGTTGATGCCGGTGTGTCGATCGACATGATCGGGATCATCCAGGCCTTGATCATCATGTTTGTGGCGGCACCGCTGCTGGTACGTCGCATCTTTCCGCCACTGTTCCGCGAACGGCGGCAGGGAGGTGATGGTGATGACTGATCCGGCATCACGGCAGGATGCGCCGCGGCTTATTGACTGGCGGGCCTCGATTTCCGGCGGCGTTCTGATCGCGCTGGCGCTTGTCGTCGCCCTTCTTCTCGACACCCCTTGGGATTCGGTCTCGACCTTCCGCATCTCACGACCGCGAGACGTGTGGGCAGTCGGCAATCTGACGGTGCCAAGCCAATGGTTCAATGTCATTGCCTCGGTGTTGCTAGCCTTCCTTGGTACGAGGCTGTTCCTGAAGGGTGGTGGGCGCTGGACAGCGCTGGCACTTGGCATCGGGTTGGTGGTTCTTGCCATGGCCTTTCTTGTCTGGGCAACCGCCGACAAGGCGGTCTCGTTGACCGGCATGCTGCAGGCCACGGTTGTCCGCGCGGTGCCGATCGCCCTTGCGGCGCTTGGCGGAATCTTGTGTGAGCGTGTGGGCGTTATCAACATCGCCATCGAAGGCATGCTTCTCGCCGGTGCCTTTGCCGGTGCGCTGTTCGGCTCGCTGATGGGAGGCTGGGCCGGCATCATCTGCGCGATGATCACCGGCGGCCTGTTCGGCCTGCTGCTGGCGGCACTGGTGATCACCTACCGGGTTGACCAGATCATCGCCGGCGTGGTGATCAATTTGTTTGTCCTTGGCCTGACATCCTATGTCTCGAGCCAGGTCTTCTCCGAATATCGCTGGCTCAACATGGCCTCACCTTTCCGCGCCTTCAAGATACCCGTCCTTGGTGATATTCCACTTGTCGGGCCAATTCTGTTCAACCAGAACCTGTTCGTCTATGGCGCGCTGATCCTGGTGACATTGTCGACCTACTATCTTTTCCACACCCGGCACGGGCTTCGTGCCCGCGCGGTTGGCGAGCATCCACGCGCCGCCGACACGCTGGGCATTGACGTGATAAAGACCCGCTATGCGCATGTTGTTGCGGCCGGCATGGTGGCGGGTTTCGGCGGTGCGTGGTTCACTCTGGGGTCGGTCGGCCGGTTTGATGAGAACATGACCTTTGGGCGGGGGTTCATCGGCCTGGCGGCGATGATCTTCGGGCGCTGGCATCCGCTTGGTGCGCTGGCCGCGGCGCTGATCTTCGGCTTTGCCGACTCGCTACAGCAGAAGCTGTCGATCCTGAACACACCAATCCCGTCGGAAATCCTGTCGATGGCGCCCTACATCGCAACCATTGTCGTGGTCGCCGGACTTGTCGGTCAGGCGCGCGCGCCGGCGGCCATCGGCAAACCCTATACCAAGGAATAGCCTGACGAGAATCCCGGGAGGCATGAATGCCAAATGAAGCGCAGTTGATGACAGCCGCCATCGCCGCCATGGGCCATGCCTATGCCCCCTATTCCAAATTTCCGGTGGGGGCCGCCATTCTTGATGAGGCCGGCACCATCCACGCCGGGGCAAATGTCGAGAACGCTGCCTATCCAGTTGGTAACTGCGCCGAGGCAAGCGCCATCGCCGCCATGGTAATGGCGGGTGGCAGGCGGATTGCGATGGTTGCCGTGGCCGGTGGTGACGGTGATCTTTTGTGCACACCCTGCGGCGCTTGCCGCCAGCGCATTCGTGAATTCGGTGATGCAGCGACGCCTGTTCTTGTTGGCGGGCCGGACGGTTTTCAGCGGCGTTTCACCCTTGGCGAGTTGCTGCCGGAAAGCTTCGGGCCCGAAAATCTGGCTGATTAGCATGGTGAAGATACGGCGGATCAGCCGGTGCCGTAGATCCTGTCACCGGCATCGCCAAGGCCTGGCAGAATATAGCAGGATTCATTCAATTCGCGGTCGAGGGCGGCAGTGACGATCGGCACGTCGGGATGCGCGTCATGAAGCGCCTTCACACCTTCCGGTACCGCCACCAGACATGAAAAGACGATATCCCTGACACCAATTTCACGAAGCGTGTCCAGCGCCATCACCGCGCTGCCACCTGTCGCCAGCATCGGGTCGCCGAGGATCACCTGCCGCTGGACCATATCGGATGGCAGGCTGTTGTAATATGAGATTGGCGCCATCGTTTCATGATCCCGGTACAGGCCCAGATGACCGACGCTGGCCTCGGGGCAGACCTGACTGAATCCGTCAATCAGCCCATTGCCGGCGCGCAGGATCGATACCAGACAGGGATAGGGCGGTTGCATCGCCTGACCCGTCATCACCTCAAGTGGTGTCTGTATTTCAACATTCTCAGTCTTCAACGCGGCAAAGGTTGGATAGGCCAAAAGCCAGGACAATTCATGAAGCGTGTGCCGAAAGCGGTGTGGCGGGCTTTCATGGTCACGAAGGATTGAAAGCTTGTGATCAACGAGCGGGTGATCCATCACTGTCAGGCGGGGTTTCTGCGACGCGTTCATAATGCTGTGCTCCTGCGGGTGGTGTCGAACGACATTACCCACAAAGCCGTGCTTTTGCCATTCACAAAAGCCTCTCCCGGCGGCAGTATGACGGGCCGTTTCATGAGGGTTCCGATGGCCAAGCTGTATTTTTCCTATGCCGCGATGAATGCTGGCAAATCAACCATTCTGCTGCAGGCCTCGCACAATTATCGCGAACGCGGAATGAAAACCCTGCTGCTGACGGCACGGCTTGATGACCGCGTTGCCGAAGGCAGGATCGGGTCACGGATCGGCCTTGAATCGGCGGCGTTCGTGTTTGATGGCGAAACCGACATGACGGCACTGGTCGCAACCGAGAACGCCAGCGCACCGCTTGCCTGCGTGATGGTCGACGAGGCACAGTTCCTGACCGACACACAGGTCTGGCAGTTGGCCGGCATCGCGGATGAGATGGGCATTCCGGTGATGTGCTACGGCCTTCGCACAGATTTTCAGGGCAATATGTTTCCCGGCAGCGCGCGCCTGCTTGCCATTGCCGATGTGCTGCGGGAAATCCGTACCATCTGTCATTGCGGTCGCAAGGCGACAATGGTTGTCAGGCAGGACAATGAAGGGCGTGTGATCCGCGAGGGGTCGCAGGTCGAGATCGGCGGCAATGAGCGCTATATCTCACTCTGTCGTCGCCACTGGGTGGAGACGATGGCCCAAACCTAGACAGGCCAAATCTGGACGGAAACTAGCCTGCCAATACGTCATTCATGTCATAGAAACCGGGTTTGGCACCAGCGGCAAAGCGCGCAGCACGCAGCGCGCCACGAGCAAAAATAGCGCGGTCGGTCGCCTTGTGCGAGATTTCGACACGTTCTGAATCACCAAAGAAAATCACCGAATGTTCGCCCGTTACATCACCGCCACGAAGCACCGCGAACCCGATATCACCTGGCGTGCGCGCACCTGTCTGACCCTCACGGGCCATGTCAGACACGGCATCAAGCTTGACCGCGCGCCCACGGGCCGCCGCCTCACCAAGCGCCAGCGCGGTGCCGGACGGGGCGTCAACCTTGTGATGGTGATGCGACTCAAGAATCTCAATGTCCCACCCCTCGACAAGCTGTGCCGCGACCTGCTCGACAAGCTTGGCCAGCAGCGTGACGCCAACCGATGTATTGGCACAATAAACAAGCGGGATGGTGTTCGCCGCCGCCGCCAATGCGGCCTCGTCATCACCTGACATGCCGGTGGTACCGACTACCATGGCACAGCCCTGGTCGCTGGCCATGTTGGCATGCGCGACGCTGGCTGCGGGACTGGTGAAATCAATCACTACATCCGCGCCGACCAGGCTGTCGGGATTGTCGGAAATCAGCACGCCATTCATCCCGGTGCCGGCAAGAAGTCCACTGTCCTGGCCAATCGCCTCGGCCTCGGCGCGGTCTGTTGCGGCAACCAGTTCAAGGTCCGGCGCTGCGGCAATCTCACGAATGAGCATGCGGCCCATGCGACCTGCCGCGCCCGGGATTCCGATCTTGATCAGTGGGGATGTCATTGGTGCGGCCCTCCTCGCCGAATGCGGCGAGACTATAAAGCCCGCGCTGGCAGGGCAAGGTGAAATCGGCACCAGAACCTGTCAGAGCCGGTCAGGGTCAGGGGGAATCAGGCAGGATCAGGCGTCGTCAGCCCAGATTCGGCGCGCGCGCTTCAGGAAACTGTCAGTTTCCGGGCTGGTACCGCCAGCCTCACCAAACTGCTTGAGAATGTCTTTCTGCTTCTTTGTCAGGTTGGTCGGCGTTTCCACCTGCACCTCGACAATCTGGTCACCGCGCGTGTTACGGCGTAGCACCGGCATGCCCTTGCCGCGCATTCGGAAGCGACGCCCAGACTGCGTTCCTGATTCAATCGTCAGCCGCGCCATCCGGCCTTCCACCGTCGGAACGTCGATGCTGCCGCCAAGCGCTGCTGTGGTCATCGGCACTGGAATACGCGTCAGGATATCAGCCGAATCACGAACCAAAATGGGATGCGGATCAACCGAAATGAATATATAGAGATCACCGGGCTGACCACCACGGAATCCGGCCTCGCCCTTGCCAGACAGGCGAATGCGGTTGCCGCTGTCAACGCCGGCAGGCACTGAAACCGACAACACCTTGCTCTGCCGCACCCGACCCTCGCCACCGCAGGTGTCACACGGATCGGTGATCACCTGGCCCATGCCCTGACAGCTGTGGCAGGGGCGTTCGACAGCAAAGAAGCCCTGCTGCGCCCTAATCCGACCACTGCCGCCACAGGTGCCACAATTATGTGGCTGCGCGCCGGCGGCCGAGCCACTGCCGCTGCACGCATCACAGCCAACAGGCACGGTCACGGTGATGTCGCGCTGAACTCCGGAAAAGGCTTCCTCAAGCGAGATATTCATGTCATGGCGAAGATCGTTGCCACCACGGTCGGGCTGTGCGCCGCCGGCACCGCGCGAGAATTCGGAAAACATCTGATCGAAAATGTCGGCGAAACCACCACCACCAAATCCGCCACCGCCACCAAATCCACCGGCACCGGCATTGTCAAAGGCGGCGTGCCCCATCCGGTCATAG
Organism: uncultured Alphaproteobacteria bacterium; assembly: GCA_913031555.1. Lineage (GTDB taxonomy): Bacteria > Pseudomonadota > Alphaproteobacteria > Puniceispirillales > Puniceispirillaceae > UBA8309. The sequence continues at coordinate 5,085 of CAJWDO010000008.1, forward strand.
GCAGCGCGCTTTTGCGGGTCCTTCAGAACCTCATAGGCCTCGGTGGCCTCGCGGAAACGTTCCGCCGCGGCTTCGTCATCCGGGTTTCGATCGGGGTGGTTTTTCATCGCCAATTTGCGATAGGCGGTTTTAAGCGTGGACTCATCGGCGTCGTTAGACACGTCGAGAACATCATAATAATCACGCTTGCTCATGACTTTGCCACCAGACTGACCAATGGGATATGGCGAGGGACGGTGAGATCACCGTCCACCCGCATCATGGTTTGAAAGGTTATTTCCTGTCTCCGGCAGCGTTGTCGCCATCGACTTCCTCGAACTCCGCATCGACGACGGTTTCCTCATCGCCGGCATTGCCACCCTCGGCATCGTCCGCGGGCTGCTCGGCCTGATAGGCTGCTTCACCCATCTTCATCATCAACTGCGAAAGCTCGGCCGATTTGGCGGCGATATCCTCGATATCGTCGCCTTCAAGGGCCTCTTTCAGCGCCGCGATCCCAGCCTCGACCTCGGCCTTTGCCGCCGGGTCAGCCTTGTCGCCAAGGTCGGTGATGGCCTTCTCGGCGCCATGGACAAGGGCCTCACCCTGGTTCCGCTTCTCAACGGTATCGCGGCGCTTCTTGTCTTCCTCGGCGTTGGCTTCTGCCTCACTGACCATGCGATCAATCTCGCTGTCATCAAGACCACCGGAGGCCTGAATACGAATTTCCTGCTCCTTGCCGGTTGCCTTGTCCTTCGCGCTGACCTTGACGATGCCGTTGGCATCGATATCGAAGGTCACCTCGATCTGCGGCACGCCGCGTGGGGCCGGCGCAATACCTTCAAGGTTGAACTGGCCAAGATGCTTGTTGTCGGACGCCATTTCACGCTCACCCTGATAGACCGAGATGGTCACCGCCGACTGATTGTCATCAGCGGTCGAGAACACCTGGCTCTTCTTCGTCGGGATAGTCGTGTTGCGGTCGATCAGGCGGGTGAAGACACCGCCAAGCGTCTCGATGCCAAGTGACAGCGGCGTTACGTCGAGAAGCAGGACATCCTTCACATCGCCTGTCAGGACACCGGCCTGAATGGCGGCGCCAGAAGCCACGACTTCATCCGGATTCACACCGCGATGCGGCTCGGCCCCGAAGAATTCATTCACTGTTTCAATGATTTTCGGCATCCGGGTCATGCCACCGACAAGGATAACCTCGTCGATCTCACCGGACTTCACACCGGCATCTTTCAGTGCTGCCTGACACGGCTTGATTGTGCGCTGCACCAGTTCCTCGACAAGCTGTTCCAGCTTGGCGCGGGTCAGTTTGACATTGAGGTGCTTGGGGCCGGTGGCATCAGCGGTGATGAAGGGCAGATTGACATCTGTCTGCACCACCGAGGACAGCTCGATCTTGGCCTTTTCTGCAGCTTCCTTCAGGCGCTGCAGGGCCAGTTTGTCCTTGCGAAGATCGATACCTTCGCTCGATTTGAATTCATCGGCCAGATATTCGATGATCTGGTGATCGAAATCCTCACCACCCAGGAACGTGTCGCCATTTGTCGACTTCACCTCGAAAACGCCGTCACCGACCTCGAGGATCGATACGTCGAAAGTGCCTCCACCAAGGTCATAAACGACAATTAGGCCGGATTCGCGCCGGTCGAGACCATAGGCAAGCGCTGCCGCCGTCGGCTCGTTGATGATCCGCAGAACTTCAAGGCCGGCAATCTTGCCGGCATCCTTGGTTGCCTGACGCTGCGAATCGTTGAAATAGGCAGGCACGGTGATCACGGCCTGGGTGACTTCCTCGCCAAGATAGGCTTCGGCATCTTCCTTCAGCTTACGAAGCGTAAAACTGGAAATCTGGCTTGGTGAATATTCCTCATCTTCGACCTTGACCCAGGCGTCACCATTCTTTGCATTGGTGATTTCATAGGGAACAAGTTCGGTGAATTTCTTCGTCGCCTTGTCATCATGGCGCCGACCGATCAGACGTTTGATCGCAAACAGGGTTTTTTCCGGGTTGGTCACTGCCTGGCGTTTCGCGGCCTGACCGACAAGCCGCTCGTCATCGTCGACGAAAGCGACCATTGATGGAGTGGTCCTGGCACCCTCGGCGTTTTCAATAACGCGGGCTTCCTTGCCATCCATTACAGCGACGCATGAATTCGTCGTTCCAAGGTCGATTCCAATAACTTTCCCCATGACAAGCTCCTTTCGTTTTCACCGGTTTCCTTAAGACTGACACTCTGGTGAAGTTTCGGCATTTGGCCCGGTAGCGCCTGTGGCACCGCGCTGGCAGGTCATGCTCTTACTGTTGAGTTACACCGTGCATATAAGACGCTCTTTCGCCGTTGCAAGTGTGCTCTCTCAACCATCATCGGCAGGCGCTTCGGCATCGGGCGCCGGGTCCGCCGCCTTGGCGACGCCCACCATCGCCGGACGCAGCAACCTGTCATGCAGCACATATCCATGCTGCACCACTTCGACAACAGTCCCTGGTGGCTGGTCTGGATGTGGCATCTCGAACATCGCTTGGTGGAAATTATAATCGAATTTCTCGCCAACCGGGCTGATCCGCCTGATCCCATGGCGCTCCATCGTGGACTGGATTTCAGTCCAGCTCATCTCGAGACCGGTTATCAGGGCATTCACCGATTCCCCCATCGCCTCGTCATTCGCAGCCGGCGCGGCATCGATGGCGCGCGCCAGATTGTCGATCGCACCGACAAGATCGCGGGCAAAGCCGGTATGGCTGTATTTACGGGCCGTCTCGAGTTCACGCTCGGTACGGCGGCGCATATTCTCGACATCGGCAAGTGCACGAAGAAGCTGATCCTTCAGCGCGTCACGCTCGACCATCAGGGCATCGAAGGTTTCATCACCGGATTTGTCGTCAATTATTGACACCTCAGTGGCATCAAGCGCCGATTCGCCTACCGCGGCAGCCTCATCACCAGCTACTCCCGTGTCCAGAATCGCGTCCAGATCAACATCCAGGTTTTCGTCCATATTCACGTCAGGGGCAGTGCCTTTGGCAGTGTCCTTTTTCTTTTCTGTCATCGTCCGTCCTTCGTATCCGCCGGCGTCAACCGGACATTTCATCCTTTGCGTAGCGTTATTTAGGCCTATTTGTGATGTCAGCCAAGGGCAAGCGTCCCGGAATCTTCATTAACGGCATGGAAGTTGCGTCATGGATTGTGGCCAGCATGGCCTGAACATGCGCAGCAGCCAGATCCGTCAGGTCCTGTTGTCGACAAAAATTGAATATGCGAGAATTACCACCAAGGTGTTTGAACAAGACAACCGCCGCGCAGACGGGATAGAGACCGATGGCAACAGTCAGGCAATCAATCACGGCGCTTTTTGAGCAGTCGCAGAAATCCGTCAGTGATGGCCAGGCAATGTTTGCCGTGATTGAATCTGAAGCCGTGGCATCTGCCGATGCGGCCGAGGATTCCGATTTTGACATCCCCACCAGTGATGAACGGCCATCGATTGCCCACCGGTTCGATGATCTTCGCGAGCTCGCCGAGCGTGAAATGCATGGTGAAGCAGGCCGTCGTGAGGCAACACAGACATCTGGTGCCATGACAGGCAACCTTGATGAGCTGATCGTTCCCAATCCTTATGATAATCCAGATGATGGTCTTGATGACAGTATTGGTGACACCTCTGGCGGTCACTCTGGAACCGGCCTTGATGCTGATGTTGATGGAAGGATCGCGTTAACGGCAGACGACACGCCGGAAACAACCGACAGTCCGGACATCGAGGCTAATATCGACACCGGAATGAACGGTGAGACCAACACGAATGACGAGGCCACCACACCCGACCTGGCAATGCCCAGCGAGCCACCGGCACCGGCCGGCGGGGATGTTCTGTCCGACCTCGATATCGGCGACATTCAGGAGCTCGTGCGGCAGGCCTGGGAAGATGAAACAGCCCTTGGTGCTTCGGAAAGCAAAGCCGCGCCGGAAGCCACGTCCAAGGAAGCTGGTACAGATGAAAGTGGTGAAAATCCTGATATTGAGGCCACTCACATTGAATCCACTATGGAAGAGATTGCCGCGGCTGTTGTGAAGTCCGGCGATGTGCCGGTACCGGTCGATCTGACAGCGATAAAGACCGATCTGGTGGTCGCGATACGCGCAGAATTGCAGGCTGTGATGGAAGCCGATCTGCGTCCGATGATCAAGGCCGCCATTGCCGAGGCGCTGCAGGAACGTCCCACGACACAACCAAAACCACGCGCGAAGAAGGCCGCCTCCGGCAAGGCGGCGAAGACAAAAGCAGTCACCCGTGCCAAAAAGGCACCCGCCGCCAAAAAATCCAACGATTGATCCCTCAAGAATCAATCCCACAAAATCAATCTTACAAAATCAATCTTACTGGCGGTTTGCCCGGAAATTCACCGAATCATTGGTCTGATATCCTCGTCGGAGTGATTTTTTCCACCCGTTAAAGATTTTTTAGTCACTGTCGCGGCACAAAGGACGGGACGGCACATCCCGCCGTCCAGCCGACGGGTCGCGATCATAAATGCAGCTGGAATGCCCCCATTGCCAAAATGTCCTCACGGTGCCGGACAGACTGCGGCGCTATTACGACATGACGGTGCGCTGTCCCCAATGCCGTCATGTTTTCGCCATTCAGAAGCAAAACCAGCGTGATAACGGAGGTTCAGCGAATGATGTCCGGCAACCGCTCGACAGATCGATCTCGACACAGCACAGCCATCATATGATTGTCTGTCAGGGCTGCAGTATGGATCTGCTTGTGCCGGGACAGGGACAATGCGGGCCACTGAGGCTTTCCTGTCCCTGTTGCCTTGTCGGTTTTCACCATAGTGGGGCCGGCGGCGCGGCGCGGCTTGACAGGGTGACGATCTTTCTTCTTTTTGAAATTACTGCTGGATGCGCGGTGTTGTGGGGCCATCACGAAGGCTATATCGAACTTGGAAATCTCATTGATGGAGCCTCGGTTGTTGATGGTGTCCGGCTCATCAATGACGAATGGCTGGCGGGGCTGCGTCAGATGCTGACCGAGCTGTTCACTCAGCTCAGGACAGCGGCAAGGGCGCGGCTGGTGTAATCGACCATCGGAATGATTCTGGCATAGTTCATGTGACGCGGCCCCAACACGCCAATGGCGCCGATGACATTCCTGTCGGCATTGTGATATGGGGCAATGACAAGAGAGCAGCCGGTATTCACGAACATCCGGTGCTCGGCGCCGATGAAGATTTTTACCCCGTCACCACCACTTGTCGCCTCAAGAAGACGAAGCGCATTCTCACGCGCCTCGAGCTCGGAAAATAATTGTCTGATTGTACCAAGATCATCGCCGGCCTCAACATCCTCGAGAAGGTTGGCCTGGCCGCGCATCACCAGCACGGCATCCTCTGCCACATCTCCCTCGGTCCAAAGCCCGACTCCAGCCTCAACAAGCTGTCGGGACACCTCGTCAAGTTCAGCCCGATGCGCCGCGATTTCAGACCGGATCAGGCCGGTGGCGGCAAGAAGGTCACGCCCGGACAGCCGTGCATTCATATAATTGCTGGCCCGCACCATGGCCGATTGCGGCACGCCGGCCGGAAGATCGATCAGGCGGTTTTCAACACGGCCATCCATCCGCACCAGAACGGCGAGGGCACGATTCTCGCCAAGCGGTACGAATTCGAAATGCTGCAGCTCGGCATTGCTCTTCGAGGACAGTACCAGGCTTGCGCAGCGCGACAGGCCTGACAGGGTGCGTGTCGTCTTTTCAAGAAGATCATCGACAGAAATACCGCGCATCGCGCATTCACCGTCGATGGACAGCCTGTCCTCATCCGTCAGGTCGGAATTGTATTCCATCAACCCGTCGACAAACATCCGCAAGCCCGTTTCGGTCGGCACACGCCCGGCCGAGATATGTGGGGAGAACAGAAGCCCGGCCGCCTCAAGATCGCTCATATTGCTGCGAATCGACGCCGGTGACAGATCAAGGCGCAGCCGCTGCGCCAGCGTTTTCGATCCGATCGGCTGGCCGGATTCGAGATAGGCGGCGACAAGCGCGTTAAAAATTTCAATGGCTCTTGGTTTCAGCCCGAGAAGGGTGGCGTCGTTCATCGTTCCAGCTTAGGGTAACGTCTGATAACGGGTCAATCTTGCTGTTCCCGCAGCCAGCCCTGCCGCGGCAATATAGCGGTGCGGCGGACTACATGGCAGGCACGGCACCAGACCGATACATCTTTTACGAGGGTTTCATGAATCGTTCCTCCGGCCGCTCGGCCGCCGATCTCCGCTCTGTAACACTTGAAGCTGCCGTGTCGCTGCATGCCGAGGGCTCCTGCCTGGCGAAATTCGGCAATACGCATGTTCTGTGCACGGCATCGGTAGAGGATCGTGTGCCACATTTTCTTCGTAACAGCGGTCGCGGCTGGGTGACCGCCGAATATGGCATGCTGCCACGCGCAACGCATAGCCGCTCCGACCGCGAGGCAGCCCGCGGCAAGCAGGGGGGACGGACGCTTGAAATACAGCGTCTGATCGGGCGCGCGCTTCGTTCGGTCACCGATCTCGAGGCGCTTGGCGAGCATCAGATCAAGCTGGATTGCGACGTCATTCAGGCCGATGGTGGCACGCGTACAGCGGCCATTACCGGCGCCTGGGTTGCCCTGCGGATTGCCTGCGAGAAAATGCTGCTGTCCGGTGCCATCACGCGCCAGCCACTGACCGACCATGTCGCCGCCATTTCCTGCGGCGTCTGGCAGGGTCAGCCAATCGCCGATCTTGATTATGGCGAGGACAGCGCCGCCGAGGTTGATGCGAATTTCGTTCTCAGCGCCGATGGCGGGCTGGTGGAAATCCAGGCAACTGGCGAGGAGCGACCCTTCAGCCGCGCGGAACTGAACCAAATCCTTGATCTTGCGGAAGCCGGGTGCCAGCAGCTCTTCACGCTGCAGGCCGCCGCTGTGCGCGGCGCGCTCTGAGCAACGGAACAAGTGACAGCAGGTTGACCGATGGCACGAATGTTCACCGAGGATGAGCTGGTCATTGCGTCTCATAATGACGGCAAACTTCGCGAGATCGCGGCCCTGTTCGATGACAGATCGTTCCTTGTCACCTCAGCAAAGACCTATGACCTTCCCGAACCGGACGAAACCGAGGACAGTTTCCTTGGCAATGCGGCGCTGAAGGCGCGGGCCACCGCGGCGGCTACCGGCAAGCATGCGCTTGCCGATGACTCAGGCCTTGTCGTACCTGCTCTGAATGGCGCGCCGGGAATCTATTCGGCGCGATGGGCCGGACCGAACAGGGATTTCATACTGGCAATGCAGAAAGTGGAAAGTTCGCTTGCCGCGACCGGTGGCAAGGACAGGCGGGCACATTTCATCTGCGCGCTCGTGCTGTGCTGGCCGGATGGACATGAGGAAGGTTTCGAGGGACGGATCGACGGGGCCCTTGTCTGGCCGCCGCGCGGTCAGAACGGCTTTGGATATGATCCGATCTTCGTTGCCGAGGGACATGACATGACCTTTGGCGAGATGGAGCCACAGGCGAAACTGGCGATGGGGCATCGCGCCAGAGCCTTTGCCAAGCTTGTCGAATCCTGCTTTCCATGACGGCTGCGACGGAAACCCCTCTGGCGCTCTACATCCATTGGCCTTTCTGCCGCGCCAAATGTCCCTATTGTGATTTCAACTCGCATGTCGCGCAGGAAATTGATCATACGCGCTTCGCCGCCGCCTATCGGCGCGAGATGGCACATATGGCAGCGCATTACGGGGACGGGCGGAAGCTTGTCTCGGTATTCTTTGGTGGCGGAACGCCAAGCCTGATGCCACCTTCACTGGTCGCTGGCACTCTGGAAGACGCGGACCGGTATTTCGGGTTGTCCAGCGATGTGGAGATCTCGGCAGAGGCAAATCCGACCTCGAGTGAAGCAGCCATGTTCGAGGGGTTTCGCGCCGCCGGGGTCAACCGGATCACGCTTGGCGTGCAGTCACTTCGCGATGTGGGGCTGGGATTTCTTGGCCGTGAACATTCCGCCGCGGATGCCCGCGCGGCCATCACCGCGGCGCGGCGAAGTTTCTCGCGTGCTTCGATCGATTTGATCTATGCGCGACGTGATCAGACACTTGCCGATTGGGAGGCCGAGCTAAACGAGGCGCTTGATCTTGGCCTGACACATATGTCGCTCTACCAACTGACCATCGAACAGGGGACGATATTCCACACCCGCAGTCGTCGGGGCGAGAGACTGGTTCCAACCGATGATCTCGCAGCCGAGATGTATGAGGCAACCGACGACATCATGACCGGCGCCGGGCTGCCCGCCTATGAGATTTCAAATCATGCCGCCACAGGCGAGACCTGCCGACATAATCTTGTCTATTGGCGCGCACAGGATTGGATCGGCATCGGGCCCGGTGCGCATGGCCGGCTTAACGCGCCGGGCGGCAGACTGGGGCTTGCCACCCGCCGCAGCCCGGCGGCCTGGCTTGACGCGGTCGAGGCCAATGGCCACGCCATCGACATCGTGACCGAGGATGATCGTGAAGCTTCTGTCGCTGAGAGCCTGATGATGGGAATGCGCCTTGCAGACGGGGTGCCGCTTGTTGCCATGGACACTCGCTTCGGGCCGCGTGCCTCGTGGCTCGACGAGGATGCGATGGCCAGATATATCGCGGCTGACATGCTGGAGATCGACAGGGGAAATCTTCGCGCCACGCGCGCTGGCAGGCTGCTTCTCGACGGAATGCTGGCCGATCTTCTGCCTGATCATCCGCCGGCAGGTTGAGAATTGAATTTCAGGGTTAGATCTTGGGGTAAATCTTGTTCGTTCAAATCTTGTTCGTTCAAATCTTGTCAGGCGCCGGCTGCAGCATATCCGAAACACCGCCCTTGATCTGGCGAAGTTCGAAGGTGCGCTGATTGCCGCCGTCCGGAAGCAAACGATAGGCACCACTGAACCCGCTGAACCCGGATTCCGACTCAAGTGCCGACTGCCAGAGCTGACGCTGCTGGCCGGTCAGGACCATCACCATCGCCATAGCATCGAAGCTAAGTCGTGACAGCACCCCAGCACGTGACGGCCAGACGTCCGACCACAGCGCGGTGAATGCCTCATCACGCCCGGTTGGACGCGACGCGAACACGCCTCCCTGAAGCGACGGTTCTGTAAGGATCCGCTGCTGGTTCCACTGCCCGTTTCCAAGATAGAGAACACGCTCGGAATCGACATCATAGTAGGCAAGGACAGGCGCTGTGCGGAGCGCGAAATCGGCACTTCCCGCAAACAGCAGCGCGTCGAACCGCGATGGCGGCAGATCGGCAAAGGCCGGCGCGGTCTCATCGTCAGCGGGCGGCTGATAACCGGTAAAGTTCCGGATCGCCGCTTTCAACTGATCCTCATCTGCCAGCATCGCGCTAGTCAGCGTCAGCGTTTCTTCGGGTCGCAAGCCGAACTGCGCCAACCTGTCGACCGCGTGTCTGCCAAGGATCTGCCCAAACGGGGCATCCTCGGCGACAATTCCCACCCTGTTGCGACCACTGGTCAGCGCGTAGCCGAGAAGAGCATCAACCTGTTGTTCAGGCACATAGCCGAGAAGCCAGCTTCCACGGCCAGCGATTTTCAGATTGTTTGAAAGCGCCAGCATCGGGATATTGGCCTGTCTGGCAATCCTGCGGGCGGTGACCACGGCGTCCGAGAACAGCGGCCCGACAATAATATCCGCCTTGGCGACCACCGCCTGGCCAGCAGCAGATTCCGGCCCATCACCATGCGTATCAAAAACAAGAAGCTCGATTTTCGGATTACGCACCGAGAACAAGGCCAGTTCAGCACCATTCTGAAGCTCCGCACCAAGCGCGGCGTTCGGTCCCGTGACCGGTATCAGCAGGGCGATGCGGGTCATGCCAGGTGCCTTTGCAGGCAGCACAAAGACGTCATCTGGAAGCGCATGTTCGCGCCTCGCGATCTGCGCGAACGCCGCCTCAAGCGCATCACTGGCAAGTGACGGGTCGGCACCTACCGGGATCTGAGGTTCCGGTGGTGGCGCGGGTTGCGCGCGATTGGCGGCGTCCAGATTCCAGATGATATCCCCAACCACATCCTCCTGCGTCGTGGAATCATCCTCCGGCGCAGTATCGCCAGCCTGCGGTGCCGCCGGTACGGATTGGGCTGTCATGCCATCGGTGTTATCTGCGGGGGCCAAGGTTTCAGTTGCCGTTGCGGTTTGGTTTTCCACCTTTGCGCCAGATTTCAGAAGATCATCAATACTTGCCGGCGGCGGGGGGGCGAGGCTTGCAATCTTGACCTCTTCATCATTCACGGCTGTCACCACGCCACTTTCCGGCTGACTGTCCGCATCGTCCGGAGACGACGCGTCAGTGCCGGGTTGCTCAGATCCGGTTCCCCCGGGTCCGGATTCTGCTGATTCTGAGTTATCAAGCGTTGGTGCCTGACGCGCTGTCACTGTCGCAGACGGGGTTTCGGGAATTGTTTCGGGGCTCGCTTCAGGATCCGTTTCAACAGCGCTGACCGGCGGCGGCGGCGCGGCCGTCGTCTGTAACGCGCGCTGATCGACAGCCACACCGCAACCTGCCAGACCCATTGTCAGGACCAACGTCGCACCGAGCTGCCGTAACCTTATCATCCACCCTCTCCTTTGGCCTTGGGACCATGATGACCTGTTTTTGCGCACAAGTCATTAATCGGCTATATCTTCTGACCCTCACCACCGCCATGACGGATACGCCATGACCGCCGCCGGCACCCTTATCATTGTCGCAACGCCGATCGGCAATCTTGGTGATTTCTCGCCACGTGCCGCCGAAACGCTGGCCACCGCAGACGTGATCGCCTGCGAAGATACGCGTGTTACCCGCAAGCTGTTGCGACTGACCGGCACCAAGACCGAGGCAAGGATGGTGCCCTATCATGACCATAATGGGACAGAGATGCGGCCCTGGATCATAAGTCAGCTTGAACAGGGCCGGTCTGTCGTGCTTGTCAGCGATGCCGGCACGCCCCTGGTCTCCGACCCGGGTTACAAGCTTGTCGCCGCCTGTCGCGAACAGGGCATTCCTGTTCAGTCCGTACCGGGACCAAGCGCCGTGCTGGCCGCGCTGGCCGTCTCCGGCCTTCCCAGCGACCGCTTCATGTTTGCCGGCTTTCTTGCCAGCGCCGGCGGCGCGCGCCGGACCCAGATCGCCGAATTGTCGGACCTTGGGGCAACAACAATCTGGTTTGAAACACCGGCACGTCTAGCGCAGAGCCTGTCCGACATGGCCGAGATCATGGGGCCACGCCGCGCCGTCGTGGCACGAGAGTTGACAAAGATGCATGAGGAGGCACTTCGGGGCGATCTTGCCGAACTGGCAGCGCGGATTGCCGGCATGAAACGTCTGAAAGGCGAAATCGTGCTGGTGGTGGCCGGCAAGCCTGCCGACGCGTCGGCGTTTGACGATGATCAACTGACAGCGATGCTGCGCGCGGAGTTGGAAGGGCAACGGCTTCGTGATGCGGTGAAATCGGTTGTCGAGACGACAGGCCTGCCGCGCAATCGAATCTACCGGCTGGCACTGGCATTGACGGCCGATCAAGACACAGAGCCGGAACAGGATGGGTGATCGCCGGCAATCCGAGCGTCAGGGACGGGGCGCCGAGACGCTGGCGATGATCTATCTTCGCCTGACCGGGCACCGTATAGTGGCGCATCGTTGGCGTGGCAGAAGTGGCGAGATCGATATTGTCGCGCGCCGCCACCGGGTGATCATCTTCTGCGAGGTGAAATTCCGTCGGCACCCCGATGAAAGCGGCATACCCTCACCGCAGCAGCGCCGCCGGATCTGCCGTGCCGCGGAAGAATTCACATCCCGGCAGCTCCTGTCCAACAGCGCCGAATGGCGCTTCGACCTTGTCCAGATTTCGCCACCTTTCCGTGCCAGATTATGGCCTGTTCGCCATCTGAAAGATGCGTGGCGGTGCGATGCGTGAATGGTGTCGCCGCGCCACCCCTTGACCGTCGATTCGGCAGGCGGCACATTGACCACACATAATCGCTTACAAACAGCGTCACTCACAAATCAGGGAACAGCCCGGAATGTCAGCAGCAAAGGTAGGCGGGTCCTTCAGCGCCGCCCCCCGTCTCCGCGCAGGACTTGTCCTGCCGATAGCCATGATCGCCCTTACCGGCATTGTCACCGCCAGTTGTGCGCCGGCGGTTATTGGAGCCGGCACCGCGGCAGTTGCCGCCTCATCGACCGACAAAGGCCTGTCGACCTCGGTTTCGGACAATCTGATCGCGACAAAACTGAATGACAAGTTCATCCAGAATGATTCCAGCCTGTTCATCAATGTCGATGTTTCGGTGAATGACAGCGCCGTGCTGATGACCGGCAAGGTGAAAACGCCGGAGGAAAAGATCCTCTCCACAAAGCTTGCCTGGGAAGTCCGCGGTGTCCGCGAGGTGGTGAATGAAATCCAGGTGGTCGATCGCAGCTCGCTGAAGGATGTGGCCAAGGACCTGGCCGCCAGCGCCCAGCTTCGTGGCAAGCTGATCGCCGATCCCGATGTGTCCTCGTTGAATTTCAGCATCGATGTGGTGAATGGCACGGTATATCTGTCAGGCATTGCTGCCGATACCGAGGAAATGAACCGCGTCGTCAGCCACGCGCGGGACCTCCGTTTTGCCCAACAAGTGGTCAACTACATCAAGCTTCGCAGCGATCTGCGCGACTAGGAGTCGGCTGTGCCGCTATCGATAGCCCTTCAGATGGACCCGATCGGGTCCATCGACATTACCGGTGACACGTCATTCGCACTGGCACTCGAGGCCCAGTCGCGCGGGCACACCCTGTGGTATTATACACCGGAAAGCCTGTCACTGAATGACGGCAAGGTTGAGGCTGTCGGACAGACCCTCACCCTTCGCGACAAGGCGGGTGATCATTTTACCGCCGGCACACCGGAGCGCCGCGATCTCGACAACTTTGATGTTATCCTGATGCGTCAGGACCCGCCCTTCGACATGGCCTATATCACGCTGACGCATCTTCTGGAGATGCTGCCGCCCTCGACGATGGTGGTGAACAATCCTGCCGAGGTGCGCAACGCACCTGAAAAACTGCTGGTGACGATGTTCACCGAACTGATGCCACCAACCCTGATTTCCCGCGATACCGAGGCCATAAAGGCCTTTCGGGATAATCATCAGGACATCATCGTCAAGCCACTTTTTGGCAATGGCGGCGCCGGCGTATTCCGCCTTTCGCCAGGTGACCAGAACCTGAGCTCGCTTCTGGAAATGTTCCTTGGTGTGTCGCGCGAACCGGTGATGGTGCAGCGCTACCTGCCGGAAGTGCGGCAGGGCGACAAGCGGGTGATCCTTGTCGATGGTGAACCTGTCGGCGCGGTCAATCGGGTGCCGTCGGCGGGAGAGGCACGCTCGAACCTGCATGTTGGCGGTACCGCCGAAGCCACCGAGCTGACAGCGCGTGACCGTGAGATCTGTGCCATCATTGGACCGGAGCTTCGCAAGCGCGGATTGCTGTTTGTCGGTATTGATGTGATTGGCGATTATTTGACCGAGATCAATGTCACATCGCCGACCGGCATCCGCGAGATCCAGCGGTTGGCCGGAACCAACATCGCCGCAATGACGTGGGACGCGATCGAGCGCAAGAAATCCGATCGTGCCAGCAACGGGATGGCGCGATAACCAAGAGCCTCTGCAAGGTGACCGCGTTCGATCACCGCCTGCTTTTGCAAATCGGCAATTGTCCTCGCCATCCTCAAGACGCGGCGGAACCCGGGCGCCAAAAGTAATTTTTTCTCAATCGCAAGTTCAAGCAGGGATGTCGCATCCGGGCTAACATCCCGAAGCGGATTATCGTTCTCACCTTCCGGTGCCGGCGCGCGTCGCGCGTGGCTACTGTATAGCCGTACCGTAACGCGTGTAGAGGTGTGAAACGTTAACTTTGAGGCCCAACGTTGAGTTAGTGTTCACTAAAATCCTTAGTGTTGTTGTTCTGTTGGCCATTCTTACTGTTGTTATTGTTCACCCAACGTTTGGCTGGCTACCGAGGTCCGATTTGAAGCCGCATGAAGCGAGAGCCAGCGATTTTTTTTTCGATCTTTCTCGATTCCCAAGCGATTTTGAGCCTTTCTGGCCATCGAATGCAAGCAATCGCCACCCTCGGCAAGCTTAACGTTGG
>CAJWDO010000009.1 GCA_913031555.1 uncultured Alphaproteobacteria bacterium
ACTACGTTGACATCGTAGGGGTCACAGGTTCAATCCCTGTCACGCCCACCATTTCTTTTATTTGGAAATCAAGGTTTGGGCCCGGCATGTCTCGTCGCATTGACACGATCACTCCGCCGGGGCTTGCCGGTGCCTGATGCTGGCAAATGACAAGAGCCGGGTAATTTTGCCCGGTAATTTTGCCTGAATCGGCCTGCGCAATCGGCCCGCATGCGCGCCGGATGTGGACGTGACAGTTTCCCCGAAAGAGGCACCCGTCACACCCGAGAACGCCATGGGGTCAGGAGGCTTCCTCAAGCTCAATTTCCCCGCTCATGACCTTTTCGAATTTCTCGAAGAACATCTTGGACAGTTTCCTGGCGGTGCTGGTGATCAGGCGCCCCCCAAGCTGGGCCAGCTTGCCGCCGGTTTCGGCCTTCGCCGTGTAGCGCAGGATCGTCTGCTCCCCATCCTCGACCAGTTCGACGTCGGCGCCGCCCTTGGCAAAGCCGGCGACACCGCCATCACCCTCGCCGGAAAGGCTGAAGCCGTTGGGTGCCTTGCTCGAATCCAGTGTCACCCGTCCGCCAAAGCGCGCCTTGACCGGGCCGACCTTCAGCGTGACTTTCGCCACCAGTTCATTTTCACCCTCACGTTCCAGTTCCTCGCAGCCTGGAATGCAGGCCTTCAGAACGGTTACGTCGTTCAGCGCCCGGTAGACCTCGTCGCGCGATGCGGAAATGGTGATTTCGTCTTGTAGTTCCATTGGTAGTCACTCCGTTGAGGGGTTGGTGCCTTGAACGGCTAGTCGACTGACGCCGGCACGGGGCAGCCTGTTTCGGCCAGATAGGCCTCGGGGGTATCAAGATCGACAAAGAAGCCGTCTGACGTGGTTGTGTGGATCTGGATGAGTTCAGGCCGCCTGTCAAGAAGCCCGCGGCACCCGAGATTGATTCCGCCTGAGACAACCTCATCACGCGCCGCGCCGGACAGCATGATCGGGTTGCCGCGCTCTGTGCCGTCTGGACCGTGCCGCATCGGCATCGTCACTGATCCATCCGGAGCCGCGCGATGTGTGGCGATCAGGCTGATGCAGTCCGCCGCCGTCAGACGCGGCATATCGGCCGGCGTTACCATTGAAAAGGTCGCGTTACCGGCCTGTATCAGGCCATGATAGACACTGGAACGCTGTCCTTCGGCATGGGCCGGATTGACCGTCGGTTCGACATCGAGTCCGGCAAGCGCCGCCCGGACCTCATCTGCCTCATGCCCCAGCACTACCGTCACCCTCGCATTGTCAAGCGAGGCCAGCAATCGCGCCGTGCGGCGCACCAATGGCTCACCAGCCACCGGCAGCAGCAGCTTGTTTGCCTCGCCCATGCGCCGCGACTCACCGGCCGCAAGAAGGATGACGGCGATATCAGCCATCGATGATCTCCTCACCCCGGCCGGCGCGGCGTGTCTGCACGATTTCGGCCATGATCGACAGGGCGATCTCCTCCGGCGTCACCGCATGAATGTGAAGGCCGGCCGGCGAGCGCACCGCCGCCAGCGCTTCGCTGCGGATTCCGGCATCCACGAGCCTGTCGGCATAGGCGGCGAACTTGCGGCGACTTCCGACAAAAGCCGCATAGGCATATGTGTCGGACAGCGCCGAGGTCAGTGCCGCGACATCGCCGGCGCCCTGTGTTGCCACGACGATATAGCGCTCGGCATTGGATTGCGGCTGCTTGTCGAATTCGGCTGGCGTGGCAAAGTGACGATCAGCGGCGATCACATCGCCGTCAACCTTGCCGCAGACCGTCAGGGTGAAACCAAAACCGCGGGCTATCTGCACCAGCGCCAGCGCCACCGGGCCATGACCATAGACAACCAAATCCGGCAACGGCACGACGGGTTCGACAAAGATATCCATCGATCCCTTGCTGGGGCATCCATTGCGTGCCAGCGTTACCATGTCGGCATCGGTTTCATCGGCAAGAAGCTCTTCCGGGCGAAGGCATACCAGCGTCGCTTCGCCTGTCTCGATAGCTGTTTTGGCCGCCTTGCGAACCGCCGATGTCACGCAGCCGCCGCCAAGCCACCCCTCGGCAAAGTCCCCATTTTTCAGAACGATCGCCTTCATGCCGGGTTTCGCCGCCGTTGATGACAGGGTGCGCACCACCGTGGCAACAGCATGCGGCACGCCGTCCGCGCACAGCTGTTCCTGCGTCTTGGCAATGTCTGTCCTCGCGGTGTGTTTCACAGGCGCTCCAGTTCGAATTCCAGAGCGGCAAGACTTTCCAGCGTGTTGCAGGGTGCAAAGCAATCCAGATAGGGCAGGGCTGCCGCCATGCTTGCCGCGACCGGTTCGTAATCCCGCCAGCCAAGCAACGGGTTCAGCCAGATGATCTTGCACCCGTTTCGCCGAAGCCGCGCCAGTTCGGCGCCAACCAACTCCGAGTTGCCGGTATCATACCCGTCCGACATGACAATGACCACGCTGCGCCGACCGATAATCCGGTTTGCATACTGGTTGTTGAATTGCTTCAGGCATGCGCCGATCCGGGTGCCGCCGCCAAAGCCCTGCGCCATGATTGACAAACGGTTTACCGCGCGAAGCGTATCATTGTCGCGCAGCGCGTCGCTGACACACATAAGGCTGGTGTGGAACACAAAGGCGTCGGCACGCTGGTCGACATCTGTCAGCCCGCGGATGAAGGCGAGAAATGCCCGCGCGTAAAGCGTCATCGATCCCGACACATCAAGTATCGAGACAAGATGAACCGGCCGGTCGGGACGACGCCGGCGAAAAAGCTGCATCGGCTCACCGCCGGTGCCGACAGAGCGTCTGATCACCCGACGCAGGTCGATCATCGCACCCTTGCGTGATGCCTTGCGTCGCCGTGAACGGCGATACCGAATGGCGGCGGCGATACGCTGCGCCGCACGTTCTGCAAGATCCTGGTCCTCGGGACGCATGAATTCACGAAGATCAGTGCGGTTGTTGTTCACCATCCTTGTCGAGATCAGCTTTCCTTCGCCGTCGCTGTCTGCCTCGCCGTCATTGTCATTGTCCGGTGTGTCGGTCTCTCCGGTGCGGCCGGTATCCTGCTGCTGCATGAAGTTTGACAGGTTGCTGAAACTCGACGGGTTGGGCTTGCTAATGCTCGTTTGCTGATGCTCGGTGCGCATCACCGACCGGTTCAACCAGAACGCATCGAACAGATCATCGAACCTGTCATGTCCATGAAGATCGGCGCAGCAGATCACTTTCAGTGCCATGCGGACTTCAAACGGGTCGGTGAAGTTGATATGGCCGAGACTGCGAAGTCCCATTTCGGTTTCCTGAACACCGACGCGAAACCCGTTCTGCCGGAGATGCCGGGTAAAATCACTAAGACGTTCTGCTGCCGAGGCGCGTGTCGGAAACCTTGTGACTTGCGGCATCGGACCTATCCAGCAACGCCCGCCAGGCGCTGAGCCACTTCCGTCGGGATGTCGGCCTGATCGGCCTCGGTCTTCAGCAGCGCGACAAGTGAGGCCTGCAACGTCACTGGGTCATCGGTCAAATCCTTCAGCCCCAGTCCGGCAATGGCAGCTGCCCAGTCCAGGGTTTCGGCGACGCCGGGCTTTTTCTCCAGCTCTTCCTTGCGAAGCGCCTGCACGAAACCGACGATCTGCGCCGCCAGCTGCGGTGACAGGCCTGGTCCGCGCTTTTCGAGGATGGCAAGTTCGCTGGCGCGGTCAGGATAGGGAACATGGGTGTAGATACAGCGACGGCGAAGGGCATCCGACAAATCGCGGGTCCCGTTTGCCGTCAGCACGACGATCGGCCTGCTTGCCGCTGTGATGGTGCCAAGTTCGGGAATCGTGATCTGGAAATCGGACAGCACTTCCAGAAGAAACGCCTCGAATTCCTCGTCGGCGCGGTCAATTTCGTCAATCAGCAGAACCGGTGGTTTGTCCTGCTGGATGGCGCGAAGAAGCGGTCGTTCCAACAGGAACTCACGCGAAAAGATCCGCGCTTCCATGGCTTCGGCGCTGGCACCGCTGTCGGCCGCGGCGCGGATCGACAGCAACTGGCGCTGGTAATTCCATTCATAGATGGCCGCCGAGGCGTCCAGCCCTTCATAGCACTGCAACCGGATCAATTCGGTTGATTCGATCTCGGCAAGTGTTTTTGCAACCTGCGTCTTGCCGACGCCGGCGTCGCCTTCAAGGAGAATCGGGCGTTCCAGCTGCAGGGCAATATGGATCGCCATGGCAAGCTCGTTGGACGCCACATAGCCAGCCTGATCGAGGCGGGATTTCAAATCTGTCCAGGTCATCATATGGCGGCAGGGGGAAATCACCCCCTGCCTGTCCTTCTTTCAGTGTTGCTCAGTCGTGCAGACCAAGGCTTTCGGCTGTCTTCCAAATCCGCCAATGGTCATGCGGCATGTGGGACTGAGTCAGGCCAAAGGCCCTGAACGCATCATGCACCGCATTCGAAAACGCCGGCACACCACCGACATTCGGGCTCTCCCCAACGCCCTTTGCGCCGATCGGGTGATGCGGGCTCGGGGTAACGGTGTAATCGGTCTGGTAGTTCGGCGTTTCCACCGCCGTCGGAACGAAGAAGTCCATCAGCGTGCCGGTGGTCACATTGCCCTGCTCGTCATAGGCAATTTCCTGCCCCATGGAGATGGCCAGCGCCTCGGTCAGACCACCATGGACCTGACCTTCAATGATCATCGGGTTGATCCGGGTGCCACAATCATCCAGCGCATAGACCTGGCGGATTTCGGTGGTGCCCGTATCGACGTCTATCTCCATGACGCAGATATAGGACCCGAACGGGTAGGTCATGTTTGGCGGGTCATAGTAGCTTACCGCCTCCAGACCCGGCTCAACACCCGGGATCGCCTGGTTGTAGGACGCGAAGGCAATTTCCTTCATCGTCTTGAACCGCTCCGGCGAACCCTTCACGACAAACCGGTCGACGTCCCACTCGATGTCATTGTCATGAACCTCGAGAAGGTAGGCGGCGATCATCTGGGCCTTGGCGCGGATCTTGCGACCCGCCATGGCGGCGGCGGCGCCGGCAACCGGGGTCGAACGTGACCCGTAGGTGCCAAGGCCATAAGGCGCGGTGTCGGTGTCACCTTCTTCCAGCGTGATATCCTCGGCAGGAATGCCGATCTCGGAGGCGAGAATCTGCGCAAAGGTTGTGGCATGGCCCTGTCCTTGCGAGATGGTGCCGAGACGGGCGATAGCCGATCCGGTCGGATGAATGCGGATTTCACAGCTGTCGAACATGCCGAGGCCGAGAATATCGCAGTTTTTGACCGGGCCGGCACCGACAATCTCGGTGAAGTGGCTGAGGCCAATACCAAGAAGCGTGCGGGTCTCGCCACGCTTGAAGGCCTCAACCCGTTCGGCCTGCTCCTTGCGAAGCGCCTCGTAACCGACCGCCTTCAACGCCTTGTCCCAGCCGGTGTGATAATCCCCGGAATCATATTCCCAGCCAAGGGCGGACTGATACGGGAACTGCTCCTTCTTGATGAAGTTCTTGACCCGAAGCTCGGCGGCATCCATGCCAAGCTTGATTGCCAGGATCTCGATCATGCGCTCAATGAAATAGGCTGCTTCGGTCACCCGGAAGGAACACCGATAGGCAACACCGCCCGGGGCCTTGTTGGTGTAGATACCGTCGACAGCTAGATAGGCGGTCGGAATATCATAGGAACCGGTACAGATGTTCATGAAGCCGGCCGGGAACTTTGTCGGGTCGGCGCAGGCATCAAACGCGCCATGGTCGGCCGTAGTGTGGCAGTGCAGGCCGGTAATCTTGCCGTCCTTGGTTGCCGAAATCCGGCCCTTCATCCAGTAGTCACGCGCGAAAGCGGTGGCCATCAGGTTGTCGGAACGGTCCTCGATCCACTTGACCGGCACGCCGGTGACGATCGAGGCAACGATCGAGCATACATAGCCGGGATAAACGCCGACCTTGTTGCCGAAACCGCCCCCGATATCGGGCGAGACGATCCGGATGTTATGCTCGGCGATACCGGAGATCAACGAGGCCACGGTACGAACCGCGTGCGGCGCCTGGAAGGTACCCCATACGGTCAGCTTGCCATTGACCTTGTCCATCGAGGCCACGCAACCGCATGGCTCCAGCGGGCAGGGATGGGTGCGATGGTAGTAGATCATCTCCTCGGCAACGACATCGGCCTCGGCCAGAACGGCCTCGGTCGCGGCGCGGTCACCGGATTCCCAGGTGAAGATGTGGTTCGGGTGGCGACGCGGCCCGTGCGCCCCTTCCTTCTGGTCGGCGATGTCCTCGCGAAGCACCGGCGCATCGTCGGCCTCCGCCTTGAACGGGTCGACCAGTACCGGAAGCTCTTCATACTCAACCTCGACTGCGGCCACGCCATCGGCGGCGGCATAGCGGTCATCGGCGACGACGAAGGCGACTTCCTGCGCCTGGAACAGCACCTTGCCATCGGCAAGCACCATCTGCTTGTCACCGGCCAATGTCGGCATCCAGTGAAGACCCAGCGGCTCCAGATCGGCCGCGGTCAGCACCGCATGCACACCCGGCAGAGCCAGTGCCTTTTCGGTGTTGATCGATTTGACGCGGGCATGGGCATAAGGCGAGCGAACAAAGTCGCCGAACAGCATGCCGGCCATCTTGATGTCGTCGACGTAATTGCCCTTACCTTGCGTGAAACGCGCGTCCTCGACGCGCTTGCGCGACGTACCGAGGCCACTCAGAGCGGCGGAGCGCTCTTCCTTCGGAGGGGTTGCTTCGTTCATTACGCTGACTCCTTCATTTCATTCATCTTCGCGGCGGCCTCGAGAATGGCCTTGACGATATTCTGGTAGCCGGTGCAACGGCAGAGATTTCCGGATATGCCGAAACGCACCTCTTCCTCGGTGGGGTTCGGGTTTTCCTGGAGCAGGCGATAGGCCCTGGTAATCATGCCAGGCGTGCATAGCCACACTGAAGGCCGTGATGTTCCTTGAACATTTCCTGCAGAACATGAAGCCCGTCAGGCGAACCCAGACCCTCGACGGTCGTGATCTCCGCGCCATTGGCCTGTGCGGCAAACACCGTGCAGGATTTCACTGACATGCCGTTCATGTCGACGGTGCAGGCGCCGCAATGCGACGAGCTGCAACCAACATGCGGTCCTGTGATACTGAGTTCCTCGCGCAGCGCGTGGATCAGAAGGGTTCTCGGCTCGGTCAGAAGATCGACATCCTTGCCGTTCACCTTCATCTTTACATGCATTTTTTCCATTCTGGCCTCCCTTATGCCCGCGCTTTCGCGCTCTGGATCGCCTTCTTCACGATGACGCCGGCAACATATTTCTTGAAATCGACCGGTCCACGGGTGTCTGCCACCGGATCGGATACATCGACAGCGGCTTTCACCGCGGCGGAGATCGTCGCGTCATCGACGCTGCTGCCAACCAGTATGTCTACGGCCGCCTCGCAATAGACGGGTGTGTCTGACAGATTGGTCAGCGCTACAGAGGCCGCAGTGCAGGATCCGCCATCCATGGACAGCAATACGCCAGCTGCCGCGGTGGCATAATCGCCGATCTTCCGCTTCTGCTTTTCATACGCATAGCCGCCGCCGGTTGCGGCAAACGAAACTGCCGTGAGGATTTCATCATCCTCACGCGCCGTGAAATAGGCCGCCTCGTAAAAATCGCGCGCGGCGACAGTGCGCGCGCCGTTCGGGCCCGCAAGATGATAGGTCGCGTCAAGCGTCTGCATCAGGCCCGGCATATCGTTCGCCGGGTCACCGTTCGCGACGTTGCCGCCGATGGTGCCGACATAACGCACCTGCGGGTCGGCGATCTGCAAAGATGCCTCGCGGATGATAGGTGCCGCGGCCGCCAGCGCGTCGCTGCTGATCAACTCGTGCTGTGTTGTCATGGCACCGATCGTGACAGTCCCGCCATCGACCCCGATGCCCTTCAGCGACCCGACACCGCCGAGATCGATCAGGTGACTGATGTCGCTGAGCCGCTGCTTCATCACCGGGATCAGGCTGTGCCCGCCAGCGATGACGCGGGCGTCATCGCCCCATTCACCCAGAAGACCGATAACACCGTCAACTGTGTCGGGCCGGTGATAGTTAAATGCGCCAGGTACCATGGTAAATCCTCCTCGTGATTTCGTGGATTTCGGCCTGAACCTGTCGGATCAAAAAACGCCGACAGCAAAGGGCAAACTCCATCTCCCCAAACCTACATCCAGTGAAGACTGTTTTGTCGCACATGGGAAGAGCCAAGGACCTCACAAGGCTGTGACCAATGCACGCAACGTCGATCGGCTGCCTCTGACCGTTTGACTACACCTGACACCCGGGCACCGGCTATTCAGGGTGATGATCCTCCGGCGCTTTCCGCGCGAATTTCCGGAATAACCAGTTCTTTATGAAGAGAAGCAGGAAGGCACTTGTGAATAAAACCAGAAGGAACGGGATGACGTGCGCGAAGATCAACCAATATTCCTTGTCATGCGCGCGTTGTTCAAAAAACCAGACAACCACGCGCAACGTCAGCAGCGAGACAATCACCCAGATGAGTTTGGATAGAAATCCGTTGAAATTTGTCATCGTTTCAGCTGCCGATTGTAAAAACTGACATCAGGAGAAAGCCGCCGACGATCATGGTTGCCCAGTAGATCGGCTTCGGAATTTTCATTCGCTTCGCAACCCTGCTGTAGAGGATCAGAAAGGCGAGGATGGCGACCGGCGCCATATATGTCCACATGTCGTTCATCGGCATTTACTTCATCAATCACAAGAGGCGACGAGCGCCTGAGAAACGTCCCCTGGCTAACGTCCCCTGGCTAACTTCCAGAGCGTTGCACAATGGTCTCACCCCGCGACGCCTCGGGTTATTGTTCGTTTGAGGTTGAACCGGTGCCTCCCGTCAGCCGGATGCGCCGGCCGTCCTCTTGGCCGTTCTGGCAGGTTTGGCCCTGCTGCGCACATAGTCGTCGATGGCGGCGGCCTCGTCCTCGCTTACCACCAGGCCGAGCTTGCTGCGCCGCCACAGGAAATCGGCGCCTGTTGCAACCCACTCATGCGTTATGACCCAGTCGAGTTCGGCCGCGGTGACAGTGCCACCAAGATGTTCACCAAGATGATCTGCTTCTGTCGACGTGCCGAGTATCTCGAACGCATCGGTTCCATAGGCGCGGACAAGGCGGCGTGCCCACGCCTCGTCAAGGAACGGGTGTTGTTGGCACAGCTGGGCGATCAGTGTGCCGACTTCGGCAACCGCGAAATCACCACCCGGCAGCGGCGCGCCCGCCGTCCACGAGCCATGATTGTTGTCGAGCCGCGGGGCGATATGGGTCATCGCGGCCTCTGCAAGCTTGCGATAGGTGGTGATTTTGCCGCCAAAGATGTTCAGCAATGGCACGCCGTCACTGTCATCTGTCTTCAGCACATAGTCGCGCGTCGCCGCTGTCGCCGAGCTGGCACCGTCATCATAGAGCGGACGCACGCCGGAAAACCGCCAGACAATGTCATCGCGCGTCAGCGGCGTGGCAAAATACTGTGAGGCAAAATCAAGCAGATAATCGCTTTCCTCATCGCTGCAGACCGGCGGCGTGTCGGCATCGGGGTGCTCCTTGTCGGTGGTGCCGATCAGCGTGAAATCACCTTCATAGGGAATGGCGAAAATGATCCGCCCGTCGGTTCCCTGAAGGAAATAGCTCCTGTCATGATCGAACAGCCGCCTTGTCACGATGTGACTGCCACGGACAAGCCGCACCTGATCACCGTCATTCACCCCGACGACGCCCTTGATGATGGCTTCGGCCCAGGGGCCGGACGCGTTGACCAGCATCCGCGCGCTGACCTGCCATTCCTCCCCCCCGCCATCAAGCGTGATCACCCAGCCGCCGGCATCGCGGTGCGCCCTGACAACGCGCGTTCGCGGCATGATGGTTGCGCCATTGCGTTTTGCGTCACGGGCGTTCAGTACAACAAGCCGCGAATCCTCGATCCAGCAATCTGAATATTCAAACGCCTTGATGAAATCCGGCTTCAGCGCATCGCCGGCATCATCGGCACGAAGATTCAGCGTTTTCGTGCCCGGCAGCAGATCACGGCCACCAAGATGATCATAGAGGAACAGGCCAAGCCTGATCAGCCAGGCCGGTCGACGCCCCTTCATCCAGGGCATGAATGTCGACAATATCCGCGACACGGGCGTGGTGCTGTCGAACCGCATGCCGGGCTTGTAGGGAAGAACAAAACGCATCGGCCATGAAATATGCGGCATCGCGCGAAGCAGCGTCTCGCGTTCAACCAGCGACTCGCGGACAAGTCTGAATTCAAGAAATTCAAGATAGCGCAGCCCGCCATGAAACAGCTTTGTCGAGGCGGATGATGTCGCCGAACCAAGATCGTTCATCTCGGCAAGTCCGACATTCAATCCCCGCCCCGCCGCATCACGGGCGATCCCGCAGCCATTCACGCCACCGCCGATGATGAACAGATCGAAATCCTGATTGTTACTTTTGTCAGCCATGTATCCCGCGTCATGAGACAAGATAATCTGCGTTTTTAAGCGTCCGCCAGTCTTAGATACGGCTTGCGACTCAGGGCGTGTAGGTCACTGTCGTCTGGCCGTTTGCCACCCAGCCTGTGATGCCGTCCGACAGGTGCGTTACATCGGTGAAGCCCAATTGTTCGATCAGCGCGTTACCAAGGCTGGTCGTCCGGTTGCCAGTCCGGCAATACAACATCACCGGCGTGTCGGGCGAGGGGACAAAAGACCTGAAACTGTCGAGAAAGTCCGGATTGACGCGGCCACTTGCCTCAAAAGCCGTCACGGTCTCGGCGCCCTCGATTATGCCGGTCTCGTGCCATTCATCCTCGCGCCTGATGTCGATGATCACGACGCCGTCCTTTTGCGCCTGCAACAGGGCTTCCGGCGTTGCTTCGCCAAGCGTTACCGGTGTGCTGACATCCAGCAATTCGATCTCGAAGACCAGCGTCGCGTTTGGCGGGATCACACCGCCAGCCCCGGCGGCGCCATAGCCAAGCTCGGGCGGGATGGTCAGGCGGCGCGTCTCGCCAATCTTCATTCCGGTGACACCGTCTTCCCAGCCACGGATTACCTGGCCGGCGCCGATGGTAAAGGCGAAAGGCTGGCCGCGTGGGCGTGAGGCGTCAAACACCTCGCCATCCTCCAGTCGGCCTTCATAATGGACGCTCACTCTGGTGCCTGTTTCGGCCACCGCGCCGTCGCCGTCGGTGATGGTTTCAATCTGCAATTCGGCCGCCATGGCAGTTTTCCCTGTTACCAGACACGCCAGAAGGGTCAGGCGAAGAAGCCAGTTTTTCATTTCAGCTACCCTGTCCATTGCGCATCGGCGAAGTGTGATGGTGTTATGTAATGCTGACCGGCGTCATATATTCGCGAAAGGTATACATCCGGCGGGCGGATAATGACAGCCTGGAACGAAATGAACCTTCAGCAGGGTCGATTTTCTGTGCAGAAGATCAGCCATATTGTGATGCTGACAAGCTATGGCATAGTGGTGGTTGAGACTGGCCTGAATGACTGGCCTGAATATCCAAAGCAACAGATGTGCCCCTATGGCCATGTCGCAACCGGCACATCTCAACCGGCACATATCAACCATGGGAGATAAATATGCAGTTTCTTGTTCTTGGAAGCTATTCGAATGAGGCACTTGGCGGGTTCGTCGCCAGCCCGGAAGATGACCGGCGGGCCGCCGTCAGTGGCATGATGGAAAAGATGGGTGCGAAAATGCACTCAATGCAGTTCCTTCGCGGCGAGTATGACTTCGCCATCATGGGCGAGGCGGACAGCTTTGATGATGTCGCCGCGGTGAAGATGCTTGTCGCCGCCTCCGGCGCGATGAAAGAGCTGAAGATCATGGAAGTTGTGGATATCAACGGCATCGCCGGCAAGGCAAATGCCATCACCGGCGCGTATCGCAAGCCGGGTTCATGATCACATGACCCATGCCCGGTGGAGGATTGAGCTGCGCCGGGTATGATTTACCGAATATTTGTGGTCAACCGCCTCGGCCCGTTCCAGTGGGCCCGGTCTGGTGGGTCCGTTCAAGTGGGTCCGGTCTGGGGGGCCTAATCGTGAAGAATCGCGAAACATTCGCCCTGCGCCTCATGCGTCATGGTGATGCTGTGTTCGCTTGTCGATGTGCTGCGATGTTCTTCCTGCCGGGCGAGGTTGGCCTCGAAAGCGGACTTCGATGTGAAGATGCTGACCGACCCGTGCGTCCGGCTGTCGATCTCGAACCAGTAGATGTTCACGAGATTGGGATTGTCACGCCACTGTGACTGAACCTCGCGCATGCGCGCCTTGTCCATATCGTCGGGATGCTTCCAGATTGTTGAAACAACATAGTTCATGATTGTCCTCCCGTGATGGTAATGGCCTTGCAACTGATGGTGTCACTCGTCAGTCGATTTCGGTTTTTCATCGCCCCAGATCCAGTTGATGATGAAATGCAGGATGACCGCCGGCCCGAGATACACCGCCGCCAGCGTGATCTGGGTGGTCAGTTCACCCGCCCCGGCCTGCGCCTTGGCGCACAGGAACACGGCGGCGGCATAAGTCAGGATGATGGCAAGGCGGCGGCGACTTTTCATCGGATATTCCCCGTTAACTTGTCCTGCCGACACGGACTCCATGGGCGTGCATGTCGAACGTCTGACGGTTGTTTTACTAATTAAGCCCGTCTGTAATTAAGCCCGTCTGTAATTAAGCCCGTCTGTGGCGCGTCTGTCCAGATGTCCCGGAACCAGGCGCAGAGGTCGCAAACAAGCGGGAAAACGGGGTACATCACCCCGATGACGCGTTCTTTCGCCTGATCCACAACCTGATCGACAGGCCGACAACCCCGACCAGCGCAAGCGCGACCGGGTATGATAGCGAGGCGAGGCCTTCGACGACCAGCAGGCCTGTCACCACAAGAATGGCAAGCATGGCCACGCCCCGGTCACCCCAATGGCGGGCATGCCTGAAAAGGGCGAACCCGGCCAAACCATACAGGATGAAGAAATTCTGCCCGGCAATGGCGAGCATGCCCTCGATGTTCAGCAGGTCCATACCGTCAGCGGCAAGCACCAGAAGGATGATAAGGCTTGTCAGAATCACCGATGATACCGGCGCCCCCGCCGGGTTCAGTTTCAGGCGGACAAACAGATGCCCCTCACGACTGAGCGCGAAGACCATACGCGATACCGCCCAGAGGGCGCCTGTCAGATTGGCCGCGATGACAAGCGTGGCTATGGCGGCCACAAGAAGGCCCCCGGCCGCGCCAAGCCGCGCGCCGAGGATTTCGACGAACGCCGCCTCGTGGGACTCGATCTGCGGCGCTGTCTGAACAATGAACGTCATCGCCAGATAGAGCGCGGTGGCGATGGCGAATGACAGCATCATGGCCCGCGGAAAATCGCGTTTTGGATCACGAAATTCTTCCGAAAGGCTGGAGGCCACCTCCCAGCCGGTGAAAGCGAAAAAGATCATCATGAAGGGAGCCAGAACGACGGATGGGCTGATATCCGTCACCGGCGCGATGTTTGTCGTCGCGACCGTCCAGTCGATGCCGGCGAGGCCAATGCCGATGGTGATCAACAGAACTGTCAGAATGGTCGAGGCGATGATGGTTGACAGTCTGGCCGCCATGTCCGGCGAGATGGTCAGACACAGCGCCGCAAGGATAACAATTCCGCTGGCAAACGCCACCGGCGGACCGCCGGTGATGGTGGTAATGTAATGCCCGGCGGTAAGTGCGATGGCAGGCAGGCCGAACGCCACGGCGCCAAGGAAGATCAGCGATGCCACGATCTAGCCATGTTCACCGAAGGCAACCTTGACGAAATGCGCGATCCCTCCGGCGTCGGGATGTCGTCCGCCAAGAATAACGAAGACCAGCAAAAGCGGCAGGGCGGCGACGGCGCAGACAAGCCAGGCCCACAGCGCCTGGTCCCCGGCCAACGCTACGGTCAACCCCGGCAGTGCCAGCAGACCGGCGCTAACAACGATGTTCAGCATAAGCCCGGTGCCACGAAGCAAAGTCAATGTCTGTTTCAGTTCTGTCATGTCAGTCCCCGGTGGTGGGAAGCTTTGTGGGCGGCGAGAGACAGACTGTATCGCCGTTAAACCGGCCAACTGATCACGATACAGTTAGATCATGCTTCGGGGAGATCAGGATTTGCGCGGGTCGCCTGTGATGGTGCGGTAGATTTCGGTGTGGTCGGCGTTCAGGCCGAGTCTGTCCAGCCCGTCACGAAGCTGTGCCAGCACCGCCGCGCTTACCGGACCATCATGACCGGTATCGGCCAGAAGCGAGGCGGCGATCGACACATCCTTTTCCATCAATGCCAGCGCAAAGCCGGAATCATAGCTTTCACCAAGCACGAATTTGTCGATCTTCACCTGCGTGGTGTTGTTGCGGCCGGTTGACCCGTTGATCACCTCCAGAAACCGCGCCGGCGCGATGCCGCTGTCGATGGCGGTCGCCAGCGCCTGGAAACTGGCGATCAGGCCGGCCGCCGACACGTAGTTGTTCAGCGCCTTCATCGCATGGCCACATCCGGCTGGACCCAGATGGACGGCGTGGCCCAGGCGGGACAGGACCGGCAGCACGGTTGCAAAGGCGGCCTCGTTGCCGCCGGCCATGATCGTCAGTTCGGCCGCGCGGGCCCGCGCCACACCACCCGACACCGGCGCGTCGACAAATGCGAGACCGAGGTCTGCCAGGCGCTGCGCCAGTGCGCGGCTGTCATCCGGGTGTGATGATGACATGTCGATGAACATCGCGATGCATGAAGCGGTGATCAGCCGGTCAACAACGCTGGTGACGGCGGCGCCATGTGGCAGCATGGTTATGATGACATCACTGTCGGCAAGATCCGTCAGCGATGCGGTAAAGGTAATATCACCGGGAAGGTTGCTCGGTTCGACCAGATCATGGCCTGTCACCCGCCAGCCATCACGAAGCAGGTGAGGGGCCATGACAAGCCCCATCTGGCCAAGTCCCACAAAGCCGATTTTCATCGGTCCCGTCTTCATGCAAACACCCTCCGGTCAGCAGTGTGGTCAGGCGGCCTCTGTCTTTTTGTCGGTCCATTTTGTCGTTATGTCGAACGCGCTGTCATAGCCGAACAGCGCTGCCGCCCCGCCGGTATGAATGAACATCACCCGCTGGCCGGCGGTGAAATGGCCACCGCGTATCAGGTCGATCAGGCCGGCAGCGGCCTTTGCCGAATAGACCGGATCCAGCAGGATGCCCTCGCATTCGGCGAACAGCGAGATCGCCTCGAGACAGCCTGGCGTCGGAATGCCGTATCCGTCACCGACATAGTCGCAATTCGCGACGACATCGCCGCGCGACACCACACCCGGACAGCCAAGCCTGTCCGCCGTGGCGGTCGCAAGCGCGAAAACATTGTCCTCCTGTTTGGCCTGCGGTGCGCGCACCCCGATCCCCAGCAGCGGAATGCCCGCATTCATCGCGGCGAGGCCGGTGACAAGTCCGGCTTGCGTCCCGGCGCTGCCGGTGGCGTGGACGACATGATCAATGGTAAGCCTGGTCTCATTCAACTGCACCAGCATTTCCATTGCCGCATCGACATAGCCAAGCGCGCCGGTCGGGTTCGACCCGCCTCCTGGAATGGTATAGACGGCCGCGCCACTCTGGCGGTGCGTCGCGGCCGCCGCCTCAAGCGCGGCGTTCATGTCGCCGCCGGAGGGGTACATTTCGGTTGTCGCGCCATGAAGATGGTCGAGAAGCACATTGCCATTGTGATTATAGTTATGCGCATCCGATCCGGTGCGGTCCTCGAGCAGGATATGACATCCCATCCCCAGCCGCGCGGCGGCGGCGGCGGTCTGGCGGGCATGGTTCGACTGCGTCGCGCCCTGTGTCATCACCATCTCGGCGCCTTCCGCCATCGCCTCGGCCATCAGGAATTCCAGCTTGCGTGTCTTGTTGCCGCCGGTCGACAGGCCGGTGCAGTCATCACGCTTGATCCAGATTTCCGGACCCCCAAGCGCCGCTGACAACCGTGGCAGAGGTTCGATCGGGGTTGGCAGATGGGCCAGCGATATACGGGGAAAACGAGCCAGATTCATGATGCTAATTCCTCTTCAGGGAGGCGGCGAAATCGCGAACCGCCTCGATAAATGGTCTGTCGGTGGCGAATTCAAGGCGCGCCGCGCGCTCGCTCTCCGCCCTGGTGGGCCATCCCGATACGATCCGCTCGATTGTCTCGTTACGCTCAAAACTCAGCCGCGCCACTGCATCCTCGCCGCCAATGTCGCGCAGCGCCTCGACCATCTCGCCGACAGTCACCGAAATGCCGGGCAGATTGAGGGCAAGCGGGGCGCCCCAGCTGTTATCGTCAATCGACATCGCGTGGACCAGCCCGTCCACAGCGGCGGTCGGTGAATTCAGCACGACGCGAAGCCCGGTATTCACGGGAACGTTGGCACGTTCGCCCTGCAACGGTTCGCGGATCATGCCCGACAGGAAACTGCTTGCCGCAGCGTTCGGTTTGCCGGGGCGCACGCTGACGGTCATCAGCCGTACTGATCGTGACGAGATCATCCCGCGTCGCGCCAGATCGGCATAGAATTCTTCCAGCATCAGCTTTTGCGCGCCATAGCTGTTCTGCGGCGTCGGGCGGGTGGTGTCGGTGATCAGTTCGGCAAGCGGCATATCCGGGGTGCCGCCATAGATGGCAAGCGAGCTTGAGAAGACAAGCATCGTCTTATGGGGTGCCGCGGCAAGGCAGCGACCAAGAGCGATACCGGTGAACAGATTGGCATTCAGCCCCAGATCGAGATCGGCCTCGCATTCGCCGCTGACAGCACTGGCAAGATGCACGACGACATCTGCGCCGGTGAATATCTCCGGTCGGTCGGTGATCAGCGCGCCAAGATCGCCCTTTATCCATTCGCCGTCGGTTGCGGCGTCATCCGGTATATACTGGTCGACAAGGGTGCGCTTGCCGATGGTCCGTGATGTGCCGTCAATCCTGACCGTCGCACCAACTCTCAGCCGCGCTGCCAGCAGGCGTCCGATAAAGCCGTTGGCCCCGGTGATCACGATTGAAGTCATGCCCGTTGAAGTCATGCCCCTCTCCATCCCGCGTCGCGGGCGCCCCCGGTCAGCTATATTGTCGGCCATTCTTCGCTGGCAGACCATTCTTTGATTCTTTGCCAGCGGGTATTGTGTCGGTGGTAAGCCGGCCGCCATTTTCCTGTCTTGAACATTATCCAGCCTGTGCCGCCCGGCCGCAAGCCTGAACCGGCGTGGCGATCAGTGGTGCGGCAACCAGGCGGGGTGGTAATCAGGCGGGGTGGTAATCAGGCGGCGTTCAGCGCCTGTTCCAGATCGGCTTTCAGATCAGCGGCGTCCTCGAGGCCGATTGACAGGCGGATGCTGTCATCGGCAATGCCCATATCGGCCCGGTCGGCGGCACTGATGCTGCTGTGCGTGGTCGAGCCGGGATGGCAGGCAAGTGTCTTGGAATCGCCCAGATTGTTCGAGATGTCGATCAGTTGCAGATTGTTCAGCACCTGAAAGGCTGCATCTTTCCCGCCGACAAGAGTAAAGGCAAGAAGCGAGCCGCCATTCGACATCTGGCGCGTTGCCAGCTCATGCTGCGGGTGGCTTGTCAGTCCCGGATAACGCAACTCGGCAATGTCCGTTCGCGATTCCAGCCAGGTCGCGAGGTCGAGCGCGGTGGCTGCCTGACGGTCAACCCGCAGTGCCAGGGTTTCAAGCGATTTCAACAACACCCAGGCATTGAACGGACTGATCGATGGACCGGTCTGGCGGTAGAATTTCAGCATCTGGTTCTTGATGAAATCCTCGCTGGCGAGAACCGCGCCGCCAAGCACACGCCCCTGACCGTCAATATGCTTTGTCGCCGAATAGATAACGATATCGGCGCCAAGCTGCAGCGGGTGCTGGGCAATCGGGGTGGCGAATACATTGTCGATGATGACCTTCGCGCCCGCCGCATGCGCCATCTTGGCGACAGCCTCGATATCGACAAGGTCCAGCATCGGGTTGGAGGGTGATTCGAAGAACACCAGCTTCGCCGGCGTCGCCAGCGCGGCGCGCCACTGCTCAAGATCGGTGCCATCGACAAATTCGGTAGTGATGCCCCAGCGTGGCAGGATGTCATGAAGAATGGCATAGCAGGCGCCGAACAGGGCGCGGCTGGCGACAACCCGGTCGCCGGTGTCCAACTGGCACGCCAGTGCGGCAAAGACACCGGCCATGCCGGTGCCGGTGGCGAGGCATGCTTCCGCCCCTTCAAGCGTGGCCAGCCTGTCCTGAAGCATGGTCACTGTCGGGTTGCCATAGCGAGAATAGACATAGCGGTCGGCCTCACCGGCAAAGGCGGCGGCGGCTTCCTCGGCGCTGTCATAGACATAGCCGGAATTTAGAAACAGCGCTTCACTTGTTTCCTGGAATTCAGTGCGTTTGAGCCCGCCCCGGACAAGTTTTGTGTCGCGGTGGTATTCGTCAGTCATCCTCG
>CAJWDO010000010.1 GCA_913031555.1 uncultured Alphaproteobacteria bacterium
CCTGCAGTATCAAGCTTTGTTGGCGGGATCACGATTGCTTCACCATCGACGCCGATGATGCGCCTGTTGTCGGTTGTGACTAAATATCCATTATTATCAATAAGGTAAGATCCATCACGTGAGAATGTAACTTCGCCATCATCAGGTTTGAGCGCGACAAACATGCCACCGCCATTTACCGCCAAATCGAGGGAATTGTTGGTCACACGGAGTGACCCTTGCTTGTGATCCTGTCGACGAGGCTCTTCATGAACCACACCAAATCCGATGTTCAGTCCCGGGATAGGAACGTCTTCGGCGTATGAGTGGAGAAAATTTCCTTCACTGCGCTTGAAGCCAGTCGAGCCTGAGTTCGCTATATTGTTGGAAATGATGGAGATGTCTGTTGTCGCCATCTTTATTGCGTTGCGAATGGTCGAAATCATGATGCCCTCGTCTGTCTGATCACCGATAGCTCTTCAATTTTCGTGCCAAATCGGATGCGGCATATCGTTCCGCGCTTAGCGGTTGCGATTTTCACGGAAAATGGCATCATGTCAGTGTATTTCGCATTGTTTATCAAGTTAAGTTATCAGGTCGCCGCATGAGCCAGACCACGAAAAACGCGTTGGTTCCCGTACCGCCGAAACAGTTGCCTGCGAAGCGGGCGACAGGGCCGCGTTATGACCTTGTTTCGGACAAGGTGACCTTTACCTCGCGAGAAGATGTGCGAGCGCGGCTGCCCGACATTCTTGGCAAGGCGCTGGCGCTAATCTGGATAGACCGCGAATTTGCCGATGTTTTTTCCCGAGATCCACAGGGAACACTTGAAAGGGAAGGCGTTCTTCTTCCCGAAAACACGTCGATCGAGTTTCAGAAGCCTGGCACCGACAGGCCGCGTATCGTTGTCTATGAACGTCGGCCCAACTCGAATTTCAAACTCCGTATCCTTTATCTACAGCTTGTCATGATGGCAGGTCGGTAGGATGAATTAAGTGCCTCGTCCTGGAAATATCGTAACAACGATTCTGGCCACATGCGTCTTTTGCCTGAGCATCTCCCTGTTACATCTTCCTGTGTCGGCACAGATCGACACCAGCAACGCCACCTTCAACGAGGCGATTCAGGCGGTCAAGGACAGGAATTTCCGACACGCGGTCAGGCTGTTTTCGCTGCAGGCGAATAACAACCAGCATGACGCACAGTACAATCTTGCGCTGCTGATGCATGCCGGCACGGGTGCACCGCAGGACTTTGCCGCGGCGCTCACCTGGTCATGGGCTGCGCAACTTGGCGGGATCGAGGCTGCCGAGGAGTTGGCGGACGAATTGACCGGCTATTTGCCGGCAGACACCATCGAGGAGATTCGCAAGGCTGTGGCAAGGCGTCTCAAGTCACGCATCAAGGACGGCGATCCGGCCGCCATCCCGCAATTTGCCAGATATAACCTGCTGATGCTTGAAGAGCCGAACTATGATATGGCCTATATCTGGTTCTCAATCGCCGCTGCGCTCGGCCTGGAAGGTGCGATGGTCGCCCGCGACGATGCGCGCGAAAGTGTCGAGGATGAGAAAATTGTCGAGCTTCAGCGCGAGGCTGGCACGATTTATGAAACGCTGGACATCAAGCTTGACTGACGGCTGTCAGGTGCTTGCAGACAGCGAAGGAGGCTGAAGATGGATGTAAAGGTTCACTGGATTATCGACGGGGTCGCCGAACTTGAAGTCGAAACGATGGAAGAAGCAGAAAAGAAGGTTGACGATCTGCTTCGTGATATTATAGGAAAAAATCCTAATATAGTGGAAATACTCGGCGCTCGCGCCGTTCAGGGCAAAGCGTATTTGCCCGGCTCAGAAGATGATATCGATGTACAGCAGGACCAATAGACGCCATTTCATCCAAATGGCAGCAATATCCGTAACCAGCCTTGTGGCGCCGCCTGTGCTGGCGGCCGGGCGTACCTACCAACCACGAAACGAGGATGACAGTCCAAAGCTGGAGCTTTGCCGGTTGCGCCGCCGCGAATATGCCGATGGCGGAACCAACTGCATATATGCGCGGCAAAGTGGTGGCAAGGATGCCGTTATCCGGGTCGATGACGCCAAGGTACGATGTCAGGCAGAATATCAGTGCAAGCGCGACCAGTGAGTGCCACCGGTCGTTGCAGATAAGGCCATCGACGGGCAGTGTCCCCGGTAGCTGGCGCCCCGGTGATCAACGCCCACGGCAATCAATGCCATTGAAGTCACCAAGCGACTCAAGATCATCAACATAGACAAGACCGGCTTCGGCAAGGCGCTCGCGCATGCCGTAGAGATCAAGGCCAGGCGCGCCGTCGGCGAGTTTCTGGCGCTTTGCCTCTTCAGCGTCAAGACGCGCCTGCGCACTCTCCATCACCGCCTCGGCCTGTGCGCAGGCAACGACCGCGACACCATCATCATCCGCGGCGATGACATCACCCGGGAACACAAGCTGGCCAGCACAGACAACCGGCACATTCACCGCGCCAAGGGTATTCTTCACCGTTCCCATCGACGAGACAGCTCGTGACCAGACGGGAAAATCCATCTCCTGAAGGTCGGCCACATCGCGAACGCCGGCATCGCTGATCAGCCCCTTCACACCGCGTGCCTGCGCCGAAGTGGCTAGAAGATCACCGAAATATCCATCCGTGCATGGCGATGTCGTTGCCAGCACCAGAACATCGCCGGGCTGGCACAGCTCAATCGCCACATGAACCATCCAATTGTCACCCGGTGCCGCCAGAATGGTCACGGCCGTACCACCGATCCGTGCCCCGGGATAGATTGGTCGCAAGGCCGGATCGAGAAGACCCGTCCGCCCCTGCGCCTCATGAACCGTCGAGGCACCGGCAGCGCCAAGACGCGCCGCCAGCGCCGAATCCGTACGTTCGATATTCCTGACAGCAACATGCTTCATGAGTTTTGCCCTCCCGCATCGGTTCTTTCATCTATTTGAAAATATTCAGTTATTTTCAAGAATAATGGCGCCATAGGCGGTTGCCGAAACCGGTATGTGGTACAGCCGATATACTTCGCGCACATTTTCGTTCAGTGCGCCCCGCATCACATTCCACATGATCATCTCAATCCCCTCAGCCCCGGCTTCACGGATGAACTCGGTATGCGTCAGGCGCGTGTTGGCCATCGGATCATTCACCAGATTATCCAGAAACATCCTGTCAAAATCCGGATTGACGACGCCGGCACGTTCCCCACCAAGCTGGTGTGACAAGCCACCGGTACCCCAGATACCAACCGTGATATCGTCGGGGAAACTGTCAATCGCACGGCGGATCGCCTGGCCAAGCTTGTAACAGCGAAGCGGCGTCGGCTGTGGATGTTGAATGACATTCACACACAACGGAATCACCTTTGTCGGCCAGGCTGCCGGCTGGTCATAGGCAATCGACATTGGCACCGTGAGTCCATGATCGACATCGAAATCAGCCGTCACAGCCATGTCGAATTCATCCAGAATCAGGCTTTCAACGAGATGCCAGGCCAGTTCCGGATGGCCTTCGACAACCGGCACCTTGCGCGGGCCCCATCCTTCATCGGCGGGCTGAAAACTCTCGGCAACGCCCATCATGAAGGTCGAATAATGGTTTAGCGCCATCGAGGTCGCGTGGTCATTGAACACGACAATGGTGACATCCGGAACATTCTCGGCATGCCAGGCGCGCAAGGGCGCAAAACCTTCGAACAACTTGGCCCAATAGGGCTCATCCGTTTTCCCATTATCCATCGCGGCACCGACGCCCGGCACATGCGATGTTCCCATGCCGGCAACAAGTCTAGCCATTCTCGGACTCCTTCTTCGAGCGGTTGCCGTCAATCGGACGGCCGCCATTGATCATCATTTCCTGAAATTCCTCAAAGCTCATCGGCGGCGACGACATCTTGCCATACATCACCTGCGGTGGGTGTCTGTCATGGCTGACGATCTTGAAGGTGTAATACACATTCGCGCCAAGCTGCAGCAGGAGAATATAGTCTCGGTCAAGCACCGCCTGGCGCTGTTCGTCCGTCATCGGAAATTTCTGCAGATAGGCCATTTCATCACGGCCGAATTCCTCGCGGCATTCGGCCTTGTTCAACGACATGCAGAACATGTTCAGATGATACCCCTTACGGTAACTCCGGCTGTCGAGAACATAAGTTCCCGGAACATCGTCATAGTCGCGGCTGATCATCGCGCTCCTCCTGCTGCTCGCATTGTGTACCACCCTTGTTGAGTTCAACAGTAGCTGTTATCGTTTTTGGTACAAACATTTAATTTTTGAACAGTTCGTTCATGAAATGGAACATTGACGACCTTCCGGCCTTTGTCGCGGTTGCCGACCTTGGCGGCATATCGGCGGCGGCGCGCCATTTGGGAACGCCCAAATCAAGCATCAGCCGGGTGATTACGCGGCTTGAGGATGATGTCGGCCTGCAATTGTTCCTGCGCGATAACAGAGCGCTGCGGCTGACAGCTGACGGGACACAGTTCTATCGCCATGCGCGACGCATTCTTGACCAGGTTGAAACCGCCACAGCAGAACTGGCGGGGTTGCATGAAACGCCGCGTGGTGAATTGACCGTCGCGTTGCCGATGGCGTTCAGTCGCGAGATTGTCGCTCCGCATCTCGGAGGATTCCGCGAGCTTTACCCGGACATAAGGCTTGATGTCCGCATAGGCAGTGGCCAACCCGACCTGCTGCGGGATCAGATCGACCTTGCCGTCATCGTTGGCGCAGCGCCAAATTCCGATCTGATGCAGCAGCGCCTGATCAACACACCACTGATCTGGATTGCCAGCCCGGAAACAGCTGCGGGTCTGCCTACGTCCTTTGAGTCGAAGGGAACAGGCGAGATGATCACCGTGGCGGAAACCCGCTATGTCGGCAATGTGATTGAGATAGTCACCCCCTCAGGCGAGCAGGCCGGTGTGGGGCTTGACCTGTCCCGGCTTGTGCAGGTCAATGACCCGCTGATCGTGCGGGACATGGTGGCCAGTGGATGCGGCCTGTCATTCGCACCACGTATTTATTGTGAGACCGGACTTGCCGATGGCACACTGGTGCAGATGTATCCGGATTGCCAGATCAGGCGGGAATCAAGCCTGTCCCTGCTCTTTCCAGGCCATCGCCTGCTGCCTCTAAAAGCCCGTGTCTTCATCGATTTCCTGAAGGAAATCTGTGGCCATCAACCGACTGACGGGGATATATTGTGAGCAGCTTTGGAATGTTTCTCAGGTCCAAGCAAATTATGTTACCTCTAATGAGAAGTGCCAATTGGAATCTATGCCCGAATTGTCAGAACCTGTTGAACGTCAAAAAATGATTGCACTTTCATGAAGATCAGACCTGTCATTCTTTCCGGCGGATCCGGCACGCGGTTATGGCCGGCCAGCAGGCGTTCGCTCCCCAAACAATTCATCAATTTTCCGGCGATCGGCAGCCTGTTCGCCCACACGCTTGAGCGTGTCGCGGGGCTGGAAGGCGGAGGAACACCTCTCATCATTTCCAGCCGGCAACATGGATTCCTGTGCCGCCGGGAAGCAAGGAATGCCAGCGTTGAGGCCGACTTTATTCTTGAAGAAGGCGGCCGGAACACCGCGCCTGCGATCTATTTCGCCGCTCTGGCAAGTGACCCGGATGATGTTCTGCTGATCATGCCGTCTGACCACTGGATTGATGACACAGGTGCCTTTTCATCAATGGTGGGGCGCGCCGCCACATCCTGTACAGAGGGCCGCTGGGTGACATTCGGCATCACGCCCGACACGCCGGCAACAGGCTATGGTTATATCGAGGTCAAGGACCGTAATGAAGGTGTGATGAATGTCGCATCCTTCACCGAGAAGCCCGACCTCGCCGCCGCGCAATCCTATCTTGAGCAAAAGCGGTTTTTCTGGAATTCCGGAATCTTCATGGTGACAGCACGCACCTGTCTTCAGAGCTTCCATGCGCTGCAGCCGGATCTGTGCAGTCTTGCTGACGCCTGTTGGCAGGCGCGTATTGTGCAGAGTGATGAGATCATCCTGCCGCGCCCGCATCTTCAGACTGTGCCTTCGATTTCGATTGATTACGCAATCATGGAGCAGCAGAGCAACATTGCGCTGCTACCATTTACCGGCACCTGGAGTGATGTTGGCAGTTGGGACAGCCTATCATCGCTGATCGAGAAGCAAACGCCGGAGCCCAGCAATCCCGATCAGGCCATCATGGTCGATACAAGGAACGCCTTCATTCATTCCAGTGGCCGCACCATTGCTGCGGTGGGTGTTGAGGACCTGATCATCGTTGATGACGATAACGCGACACTGATTGTACGCAAGGGTCACACCGAGAAGGTAAAGGCAGTCATCGACCAGTTGACAGACATTGGCAACGCGACCGGCACCGAGCACAGTTTTGAATACCGACCCTGGGGCATGTTCGAAAACCTTTTCGACAGCGCGGTCTGCAAGGTCAAACGGCTGACGGTCGACCCGGGCCAGCATCTGTCACTGCAGTATCACCAAAAGCGGTCCGAGCATTGGGTGGTCGTCAGCGGGACAGCCAAAGTACGTCTTGGCGATGAAACAATGACACTTGAACCCGGCCATTCCATCGACATCCCTCTTGGCGCGCAGCATGCGCTTGGCAATGACACAACAGAACCTGTGATCGTGATCGAGGTGCAGATGGGAAGCTATTTCGGCGAGGATGATATTGTCCGTGTCAGTGATCCCTATAACCGCTAGCATCCACCGGGTCGGGGCATCCGGGCCGGGGGTGCGCCTTTTATCGGCGCACCACAGGTGCCAGTCATTCTGAAGCGCTATTCTCGGGTAATTCAATGTTCAATCCTGCCGTCTCAAAGCTTACCGCCCCTCCCGTTTCCGTTGTCCAGGACTGGCGTGCCGCCTATGATGGCGGCTGTGGTAACCTCATCGATATGAGCCAGGCCGTGCCGGGCTATGCCGCACATCCCGACATGACTGCCGCCCTTGAAAATGCCGCGGCGGATCAGAATTCGGCCCGCTATGGCCGGGTTGAGGGCGACTGGGATCTTCGCCTTGCCTATGCGGCGCATCTTGGCATCGTCTATGGCCACGACATCGTGCCAGAGGAAACCCACATCACATCGGGATGCAATCAGGCATTTGTCGCGGCCGCGCTTGCCGTCGCCGGGCATGGTGACGAAATCCTGATGACACGCCCCTGCTATTTCAATCATGAATCGGCGCTTGGCATGCTGGGGATCGGTATCGGCTACGTTGACTGCCATGCCGATAACGGCATGCTACCGCGCCTTGAGGACGTTGAGGCCGCTATCTCGACAACGACGCGCGCCGTAGCCATCGTCTCGCCCAACAATCCCTGCGGCGCCATTTATCCACCTGACCTTCTTGACGGTATTTTCGAGCTCTGCCGGGCAAAGGGGATCTGGCTGATCCTTGACGAGACCTATCGTGACTTCCTGCCTCTGGACGCCACAAGCCCACATGATCTGTTCCGCCATGAGGCCTGGCAGCAGACACTGGTCCAGCTCTACAGCTTTTCAAAATCCTACTGCATGCCAGGACATCGCCTTGGCGCGGTGACAGCGGGCGCCAGTTTCGTTCTGGAGCTTGCCAAGATCATAGACAATATCCAGATCTGCGCGCCGCGTGTGGCCCAAATGGCGGTAACGCCGATGCTGACGGCACTCACCGAATGGCGGCAGGCGAACCGCGAGCGTATCGCGGGCCGTGCCACCCTCTTTGAGGAGGTTATCCGATCTCTTGACGGGTGGGATCTGTTGAGCACCGGCGCCTATTTCGGCTATGTCCGGCATCCGCAGGCCGGTAGCGAGGCGTCACTGGAAATTGCCAAACGGCTGGCGCGCGAGGTAGGCGTGCTGACGATCCCCGGCACGTTCTTCGGTGACGGGCAGGACGCCTTCCTTCGCTTTGCCTTTGCCAATGCCGGCCGCGACGTCATTGCCGAACTGCCGGACCGTCTCGCCGGCTTCTGAAACAGCCCGCACCGCCAGTGACTGGCGCCGCCTGTCAGTGTTTCCAGCCAGGATCGACCCTGTCGAGCATGCGCCAGAAAGCCGGCCATTCCGGGTGACGCACTGCGGCACCTGCCTGCGCGTCTCCGCCTTCGAATTGCTGACGGGTATGACGCATGATTTCATCCGGCATATAGCTGATCTGGGCGCCAGATGACATCGTGCGCAGCATGATCTCGGCATTGCGGATGAACAGCTGGTGACGAACAAACGCCCAGGCGACATTCGACCCGGCGGTCAGAAGACCATGATTTTTCAGCACCAGCGTGTGGTTCCTGTCACCCATCGCGCCTGTCAGGGCTTCCTGCTCGGCCTCATCCAGCACGATGCCGTTGAAGTCGTGATAACCAATACGCTCGAACAGCTGGCAGCCTTCCTGCATCATCGGCACAACCTCAACATTCAGCGCCGCCAGTGACTGACTGAACGGCTCATGCGTGTGCATCACGCAATGCAGATCATCGGGGCGCGCCTTGTGAATCGCGGCGTGGATGACATAACCGGCGCGGTTCACCGGCCAGTTGTCATCCGACACCTTGTTGCCGTCAAGATCGACGCAGGTCAGGTTCGAAGCGGTGATCTCGTCATAGGTAAGGCCAAACGGGTTGATCAGGAAAGTGTCCGTTCCGGGTACCCGCAGCGTGATGTGATTATAGACAACGCTGGTCCAGCCATAGAAATGCGTCAGCCTGTAGGCCGCGGCGAGATCGACACGAGCATGCCATTCGGCATCACTCATGCCCTTCGGCGTGTCCGGGTAGGTTATTTCAAGCGGAATCGGCGTTGCACCACTCATGACATAAATCTCCTCACTGCTTGCCATAGTTTGCCTCGCACGCATGGACCAGCGCAAGCAATGTCTGGTTTCGCGGCGTTGCCACACCATGCGCCGCACCAAGCGCCACCACAGCCCCGTTCAGCGCGTCAATCTCGGTCGGGCGTAACGCCTGAAAATCAACAAGCATTGACGGCTTGTGATAGCGATGTTCGCGGCGCACATGGTCGAGGGTCTTCATCAATCCGTCGCGGTCGACCTCGACCCCGACAGCAGCGGCCACATCGCAGCTTTCCATCGCTGTGGCTATCGCAACACCCCGCAACTCTTCAGAATCCAGAACCGGTCCGGGCGTCAACCCCAGCAGCGCGCACAGGCTGTTCATCGCGCAGTTGAACGAAACCTTTGCCCAGATCACACGATCCACATCAGGATTCACTGAGGACTCTATCCTAGCACCGTTCAGCATCCCGGCAAGCTGCGCCGCCATCTCGACAGTCGCGGGATCGTCGCCAGCGGCCCGGAATTGCGACAGATGCGAGCCATGCGATTCCACAATCCCGGGCGCCACAATGTCGGCTGGTGCCATGGTCGTGCCATAGATCACACGCGCCATCGGCACGAATTCGGCAAGCCGCTCTGCATTGCCAAGACCATTCTGCAGGCTGACAAGCCGCGTGTCGGGACCGATTACCGCGGCGGCAGCGCGAAGCGCCGCGCTGGTCGCCCCTGTCTTGGTAAAGACGACCACCAGATCGGCGATCCCTGCCGCCGCCACATTCTCGGAATCAACAACGTGCCGGGATATATCCGACGGAGATATTCTCGTC
Source organism: uncultured Alphaproteobacteria bacterium (assembly GCA_913031555.1). Classification (GTDB taxonomy): domain Bacteria; phylum Pseudomonadota; class Alphaproteobacteria; order Puniceispirillales; family Puniceispirillaceae; genus UBA8309. Next base: position 9,633 of record CAJWDO010000010.1, read on the forward strand.
TCACCATCATCAAGCCGCAACAGCAAGCCCCGGTCTCGAATGGCATCGCGGTGCGCCCGGTTGCGGATCAGCATCGTCACATCGTGACCCTGCACCGCCAGCGCACCACCAAAATAGGACCCCAGCGCGCCAACGCCGACAATCATGATACGCATGCCTTTTACCTCCGGAGCCACAGTGTCCCGCAACGCCGTGGCATGGGCAAGCCGAAAGCCGACCAATCAGGTTCATTATGTCGGATGGCAGCTACATTGCGACTTCGTGGATTTCAGCCACTTCAATGCTGCCCTCGCCGATGATCGGGCAGGCCTTGGCCAATTTGACAGCCTTGTCGAATGTGTCGGTCTGGATGATCGTATAGCCGGACAGTGGGTTTGGCCCGCCATCCTCACGCACCCCGGCGGCGGACACCGTCCGTGACATGCCGACCGGGTTTCCCGGGTCGATGATGGCGTCACCGATGCTGTCGAACCAGCTTTGCCAACGACCGATCTCGGTCTCGGTTTCCTCGGGTGTTTCGGGGGTTTTACCACCATGATAGGCGAACAGATATTGCGGCATTTCTTTCTCCGGTCTGTTGTCAGCAAAAGATTCAGGGGGGTGATAAAAGCGGTCCAATCCGGCTGAGCGACGAGGCCCAGCCTTCATGGTGGAGACGCGCCGATTCGGCATCTGGCAGGCCTGTCTGGTACATCGTCAGAATCGTGCCACCACGGCCATCCGGGCGAACCGACAGGCGAATCGTACTTTCATGCCCACGCACCCCGCTTTCCCGGTCATGCCACGCCCAACTGATCTCAACAGTCCCTTCAGGTGTGATATTCAACACCTCGCCCGACACGCGATGCTCCCCGCTTTCAGGTTCGACCATCACCGAGGACCAAGGACCCGGCCGGGTGAAATCGAGACTGTATTCGCCAAGCGTGACCCCTTCCGGGCCCCACCAGGAGGGCAGATGATCTGGCGCCGTGATGAGTTCGAAGACCCGGTCCGGCGACAATGGAATCGGCTTTTCGATGCTCAGATCGGTCATCGGCGAATCCCCTTTGGCAAACTCCCCTTGCGGCCAGTGCGGCCAGTGCGACCATGTTTGCAACCCTATTGGCAAACATATGACGGGCCGCTTTGCTCCTGCCAGGCACGGTGATGAACGCGAATATTTGGCACGACAGGTGTGGCGCGACAGGAACAACATCCTGATCACAGTGTCACCAGAGTTAAGGACAGACGGAAAATGACAAGCCCGTGAGCGGCCCGCATGAGTGGCTGATGAGCGGAGAGCGCTGACAGGTCGCCCGTCGCGTTGCTCCGCGCAAGCTGGACGATGCCGCGCCAACGCGCTAGAAGCGAAGCATGCCGCATGGGGGTGGCCGTCCTCGTCACCCTCCCCAATCATCGTCGAGGAACCCCTGACGTGACCTTCACCTCGATCCCCGCCACCGATATTCTGCTGATCATGACAGCGGGATTGCTTGTGACGGGCATTGTCGCCGGGCTTCTTGCCGGGCTGCTCGGGGTTGGCGGCGGGATCGTCATAGTGCCGGTCCTGTTCCTGTTGTTCGGCTATCTTGACGTGCCGGAGAGCATCATCATGCATATGGCGGTTGCCACGTCGCTGGCGACAATCATTCCGATCTCACTGTCCTCGGCGCGTGAGCATTATCGCCGGGGCGCTGTCGATATCGCGGTGTTCCGCCACTGGTCACCCTTCATGCTGGTTGCCGCCGGTCTGGCGGCGGCGGCCTCGGGCAGGCTTGATTCGCACTATCTTCAGCTGCTGTTTGGCGGGATCGCCATCTATGTCGCGCTGAGCATGATCCGCGGCAAGACCTCCGCCGCCGACGCGGCGCCCGAGACATCCGAGATCGCCGCAACCGGCCGCGGCGTTCGTGGCGGTATCATCTCGGCGCTGATTGGTGCGGCCTCTTCGCTGATGGGGATTGGCGGCGGCAGCATCGCCGTGCCGGTGCTGAGCGCGCTTGCCCTGCCTGTTCACCGGGCCGTTGGCACAGCGGCAGCCTTCGGGTTTCTGATCGCGGTGCCGGGCGCGCTTGGCTTCATCTGGGCGGGTCTTGATGTCGAAGGCCGTCTCCCCTTCTCGCTTGGCTTTGTCAATCTGCCCGCTGCCATCATCATTTTCTCGACAAGCCTGTTCACCGTGCCGCTTGGCAGCCGCATCGCGCATACGCTGGACCCGAAGGGACTCCGCCGCGCCTTTGGATTCTTCCTGCTGCTGAGCGCGGCCAACATCATGAGCGGCGTCATCACCTGACCCCATATCGGCAAACAAGCTGACGCGGTGGTGGCTGGACGTGCGACCGGACCTTGCCTTATGCTTGCAGCCTCAAGTTTCTGAACGTCATATGTTTCCATAGACTGCAAGGGAGGCCGTCATGCGCTATCTTCACACCATGGTCAGGGTCACCAATCTGGAAGACTCGCTCGACTTCTACTGCAACAAGCTCGGGCTTGTCGAAACCAACCGCAAGGATGTCGAGGCAGGGCGTTTTACCCTTGTCTTCCTCGCCGCGCCGAATGACGTCGGCAGCGCACAGGCGACCCGCGCGCCGGAAATCGAACTGACTTATAACTGGGATCCGGAAGATTATGATGGCGGCCGGAATTTCGGGCATCTTGCCTATTATGTCGATGATATCTACGCGGCATGTCAGAAACTGATGGATGCCGGCGTGACAATCAACCGGCCACCACGCGACGGCCACATGGCCTTTGTGCGCTCGCCTGACAACATCTCCATCGAATTGCTCCAGGAAGGCGAGGCCAAGGCGCCGGCCGAGCCCTGGGCGTCAATGGAAAACACTGGGGCATGGTAGCTTCATGATGGCGTTGGAAATTCATCAATTCGGCTATGATCAGGATAATTACGGTGTCTTGCTGCATGACAGCGACAGCGGCGCAACAGCGATGGTTGATGCCGGCAATGCCGAGGCGGCACGGGCCGCGCTTGCCTCCACAGGCTGGCAATTGACGCAGATCTGGATTACGCATCATCATGGCGATCATACCGCCGGTCTGCGCGACATTGCCGCTGAAACCGGTGCCGCGACATACGGCCCGCCCGGCGTACATGGAGTCGCGCATAGCCTTGCCGAGGGTGAGAGCTTCGTCTTTACCGGCCGGCAGGTCGATGTTCTGGCAACCCCAGGCCATACGCTGGATATGCTGAATTTCCACCTTGCCTCGGAAAAGCTTGCCTTCACCGGCGATACGCTGTTCGCGATGGGATGCGGACGTCTGTTCGAGGGCGATGCCGAAATGATGTGGGCCAGCCTGACAAAGCTGATGGCGCTTGAGGATGATACCATCATCTATTGCAGCCATGAATATACAGCCGCCAATGCCGCCTTTGCGCTGAGCGTCGACCCGGACAATCAGGCGTTGCAACGGCGCGCCGAGGCCATAGCCGAATTGCGCGCAGGCGGCCACCCGACCGTGCCGACAATCATGGCGCTGGAAAAGGAAACCAACCCGTTCCTTCGCGCCGGCGATGCGGCGATCCGAAGTTTTCTGGGGATGGACTCCGCACCGGACAGTGCCGTCTTTGCCGAGATCAGACGCCGCAAGGACAGCTTCTGAGGTTTGACGCTCAGGGGGATACGGATGGTGGTGGCGTTAGCCCGGCGTCCAACCTCATGGGAGGCTCAAGGGACCGCAACACGCCCCGACACGTCGGCAAATGCCGACAGGTCAGGCGCGCCGGTCAGGAACAGCGCCAGACGAATCTGGTCCTTGCAGCGTTCCATGACAGCCATCGCGGCGTCAGGATCGGGTGCCTGCACCCCGTCGATTGTCAGCGCACGAAGCACCGGCCCGGCCATCGAGGCCAGCGCCGCGCCAAGCCACAGCGCCTTTGCCGCATCGAGGCCATGGCGAATGCCGCCCGACGCGATCAGCCGCCCGTTCGGGCAGGCGGCATGAACGGCCTGCAGCGCCTCGACCGTTGGCAACCCCCAATCGAGGAACGGGTCGAACAGCGCGGCATCGGCGCGGCGGGTTGCCTCAATGCGGGTCCAATTGGTGCCCCCAAGCCCGGCGACGTCAACGGCATGCACACCGACATCGAACAGGCGCCGCGCCACATCGGGGCCGATGCCGGCGCCAACCTCCTTGACCATCACCGGAACGCCAAGCTCTTGCACCGCATTTGCGATGGCGGCCAACACATGGCGCCAGTCTGTCTGGCCTTCGGGCTGGGCAGCTTCCTGAAGCGGGTTCAGATGGATGAAAATGGCGTCGGCCCGCAGATCGTCGACAGCGCGCTTCGCAAGGTCGATGCCACCCGGCATCGCCAGCTGGACGCCACCAAGATTGCCGATCAAGGGCACCGACGGCGCGCGTTCACGCATGGCGGCCTGTGATCGTCCTGCCTCAAGACTGGCCCGCTGCGAGCCAACCGCCAGCGCTATGCCGGCCGCCTCGGCAATGCCGGCAAGCTCCAGATTGATGGCATCCGCATGTGTGGTGCCCCCGGTCATGGACCCGATGAACAGTGGCGCACTGACCGGCCTGCCAAGACAGCAGTTGGCAATGTCGATGGCGGCAAGGTCGCATTCAGGAAGCGCGCAATGGTCAAGCCTGACCCGGTCAAAGCCTGCATCGATACCGGACATCGCAAGGTCGCTGGCGGCCAGCGCCAGATGCGCGTCCTTGCGCTTGCTTGCCTTGGCATCAGGGCCTTTCGCATCATCCATCATTGACTGTCACCGGCTCATAAATTGGCGTTTCATACTACGGGTCGTGCGGCGATAGAAACCGTCTACAAGGATCATGTGCGGGACCGTCAATGCCGCCAGCCCGATAAAGACCACGCGCAGAATGACAGGCTGGGGATCGGTCATGTCGGCAAACCACCAGATCGCCGCCGCGCCGGCAAGCCAGCTTGCGATTGTGAAGATCGATGCCTGCGTTACCATGGCGGCGGCGGACATATGCTGGCGAAGACTGGTCGTGATGCTGGTGACATGGCGCGCCGAATGGACGAAGCAGAAATAGACCGCAAAGCCGACAAGTGGCGGTGTCAGCGCAAACAGCACCGCCAGCGCGCCAAGCTCCAGCGCCGTGCCGCGCCAGCGCCGATACCACAAAGCCTGCCCAAGGCAGATGACAAGCGATACCCCGACAATCACCGTCAGCATATCAAGCCCCTGCCAGACAAGGGTGGTATCGCCCCCGGTCAGATAGGCAAAGATGACATCAACCTCCGGGCGGTGCATCTGGCTGATGCCGGCAACAACAAGCCCGCCATGCGCCAGCACCTCGGCGCTGCGTACCCAGCCTGTACCATGGCGCGCGTCACCCGCCCCGAAATGGATCATGCTGATGACAAGAAAGCCGAGAAGACACAGCGCCGGCGCCAAAACCCAGGCCACAATCACCAGCCCGGCCATCGCCACATAAAGAAGCAGAAACCGTATGAAAATCAATATGCTGCGGGAAAATCCGAGATGTATCGCTATGGCACCGTCAAGCGCACCATGCGGCAGACCGATTAGCACCACCGCCGCAAGCGCCACAAAGTCGAGCGGCGCCATCATCATGATCCCGGCCAGGAGGTCCATCATGCCGCCCCCACATATTTCATGGCACCGCCACCGGTGACAAGCCGCAGCGCGCCGCGAAGGAAGGGAAGCTTCGGCATCGCCATGACGACCTTGAGGCGCAGCCCCCAACCGGCCTCGCCACTGAGGAAGCGCGCAAACTCGTCGCCCGACAATGCCTTTGCCATCCGCAGGAACAGCTCAGGCGCCTGCTCTGGCCAATGACGAAGCACCGTCAGCAGCACCGCATCCATGGCAAGATCAATGGTCCTGTGCGGCGACGTTACCGCAAGTTTTCCAGTTGCCTTGGCCGCCACAATGGCGTTGTCGATCTGCCGCTGGATGAAGATGAAGGCATAACCGCTTGACGGCCTGATGGCACCGCCATTGCCGCCAATCCCGGGAATAGCGGGGTCACGCCTGTCCAGCCTGCCAAGCGGGATGACGCCACGCTCCCGTCGCAGGACCTCGAAATCAGCGAGGCCGTATTGAACTTCCAGATACGAATGGATCGCCGAAAGATAGACATCATCATCAAGCGTTTCGGGCGAGAACAGCGTTGATTCGACCAATGCCTCGGTCGAGGAGAATGGCAGCAGATATATGAAATGCATGCCACGCGACTGATCCACACGAAAATCCATCAGGACAGCTGTGTCCGACTCGAACACTGGCGCCGACGCGCGCACCTCGAGGCCGATGAAATGCTGCAGCATCATACCGCGCGGCACCGGCGGAGGCCGGCTGTCAAATTGCTGGATACCAGCATCATCTGCCGGCATATCATCATTGGTGTTTGGCGCGGTTTGCAAGGTGACACCATTTGCCTGCGCGCTGGCACGGCAATGCGATGTCCACTCACTGCGCTGTAAAGCGAAATAGGGCCTATCTGAAGATGTCATGACAACCCGGTCTGTCTCGGTTGCGATGGCCCAGCGGGTCCAGGACGCGCGCGCCAGTTTCGTGGCTGTCTCGAGACCGGCACCACCCCAGAAGCCCCAGATATGCTCAGCCGCGGCGGGCGCGCCTGATGGCCGTACAAGCGTGATCTCATGCGCGGGAAGTTCATCGGCACGCGCCGCCAGCGACAGTGCCGCACAACCATCACCAAGAATGTGGACAGATTGTATCTGCGGCCGTTTCCGGGGCTGGTTTGCGCCGTCAGACAACATAGGGAAGCCCCCGCAGTGCCAGATGAAGCCGTTGGTCATGCCGCCTCTCGGCCGCGCCAAACCGGCTGCCAAGGCTTGCCAGCGCCACTACGGAACAGCGCAGTTTCGTGACCTTGCCTGTCACCTGCCTGCCATCATGCCAGGCACAATCGGCGGCGCGAAGCTGCACCCCGATCTGGCGATAGACCCGTGCGGCAACAGCAATCGAGAGATGCGCCCGCCATGGCAGATAACGATAACCCTGGGCGCCACTCGCATAGAACGCCTCGGCCATGTCGAGAAGCCGTGTCACCGCCGCCGTGATATCGGTATGAACGCCGGAGCCGGGCGCTTTTGCGGCGCTCAGAATATCGGCTGGTGTCGCGCCACCAACCCAATCACCGGGGATATAGCGCCGGGTCATCCCGGCATCCTCAAGCACATCACGCGCGATGTTGGTCAGCTGCATGGCGATCCCCAGATCAATGGCGTGCGCGCGGGCCACCGGGGCA
>CAJWDO010000011.1 GCA_913031555.1 uncultured Alphaproteobacteria bacterium
CCCTTGGCCCGCAGCCGATTACGCACCCAGCTCTGTACGCTGGCGGGGTCGATGGTGCCACCATACATGACACCGGGCATGGGCACGATATTCCAAGTGAAGGGTTGTCCCATCAGGTATTTGTTCTGACTGTAGGCAAAGCCGGTGACGGTGCCTGTGCCGCCCTCGGTGGTGCTGGTTCTCTATGCGATGATCGCCCGCCAGCCTGTTGGCCAGCTGTGGCTTGCCGGGGTCATTCCTGGGCTGATCCTGGCGTTTTTGTTCATTCTCTACATCGCCATTCGCTGCCGTTGTCGCCGCATCTGGGGCCAGTCCTGAGCGGGCCGGAACGCGATATCCCTTTTGCCGAAAAACTGCAGCTGCTGCAGGCCGGACTGCTGCCGCTGTTCATTTTTGCGGCGATGATGGTGCCGTTCCTGAATGGCTGGACCTCGCTTGTTGAAAGCTCGGCGCTTGGTGCTGTCTGCGCCTTCCTTGTTGCCGTCTGGCGTGGCCGTATGACCCGCCGTGTGTTTGAGGAGTCGGTCCGCAAGACGCTCGGCATCACCTGCATGTTCATGTGGATCATTCTGGCCGCGCTTGCTTTCGGCGCGGTGTTTGACGGGCTTGGCGCCGGTCGCGCGCTGGAATCGCTGTTCGTTGGCCAGCTGGGGCTCAATCCCTGGGTGATCATCATCCTGATGCAGCTGTCATTCCTGCTGATGGGAACCTTTCTTGACGATACGGCCATGCTGGTCATCGTGGCACCGCTTTATGTGCCGCTGGTCAAGGGGCTGGGGTTCGATCTGATCTGGTATGGCGTGCTGTATACCATCACCTGCCAGATCGCCTATATGACGCCGCCGTTCGGCTATAATCTGTTCCTGATGCGCGCCATGGCGCCGCCAGAAATCTCAATCACTGATATCTACCGCTCTGTCATCCCGTTTGTCGGGGTGATGGTGCTGATGCTGGCGCTCATGATGCTGTTCCCGGAGCTGGCACTGTGGCTGCCGGACAAGGTCTATAATAAATAGCTTACCCGCGGTCTAGTCGAACATCTGCCAGCCGAAATAGAACACGGCGATCCAGGCAAGCCCCTTCAGGAAGAAAAACAGGAAGGCGGCAAGGCCCATGCGTTTTATATACGTTTTCAGCTTTTCATTCATCTGTCCGCTCCCCGGGGGCACCCGCTCACGAGATTAGGACAGTTCGATGTCCGCGCCCAGTCCCGGAACCGGCGAAAAGGCCCCGGAAACAGTGTTTTTTGCCGCATTGCGGTAAATCCTGTTTGTCAGCCGCCGCATTGTCGGCTAGGTAGCGGGGCATTCCCGCATCCCCTGCCGTCCTTGAAAGCGCAGTCATGACAACTCAGCTTCGCAATATTGCGATCATCGCCCATGTCGATCATGGCAAGACAACCCTGATCGACTCGATCATGAAACAGACGGGCCTGTTCCGCGACAATCAGAAGGTTGCCGAGCGTCTGATGGATTCCGGCGATCTGGAAAGAGAGCGCGGCATCACGATCCTTGCCAAGCCGACATCGGTTGTCTGGCGGGATGTCCGGATCAACATCATCGACACCCCCGGCCATGCCGATTTCGGTGGCGAGGTGGAACGTGTCCTTGATATGGCCGACGGCGTGATCCTGCTGACAGATTCCGCCGAGGGGCCTATGCCGCAGACCAAGTTCGTGCTTGGAAAGGCGTTGAAGCAGGGGCTTCGGCCGATAGTCGTGATCAACAAGATCGACCGCCCCGATGGCCGCCCCGACGCCGTTGTCGATGAGGTGTTCGATCTGTTCGTGTCGCTTGATGCGAATGATGAGCAGCTTGATTTCCCGATCCTCTATGCCTCTGGCCGTGACGGCTGGTGCACGACCGAACTCGACGCGCCGCGCGAGAATCTGCATCCGCTTCTCGATGTGGTTGTCGCCCATGTGCCGGCACCGGATGTCGAGCCTGACAAGCCCTTTGCGATGCTGGCAACGCTTCTCGACAGCGACCCGTTCCTTGGCAGGTGCCTGACCGGCCGCGTCATTCAGGGAACAGCGCGCGTCAACACCGCCGTGAAGGCGATCAATCTTGACGGCAAGCAGATCGAATCCGGGCGTCTTACCAAGCTGTTGCGTTTCGAAGGCACGCAGCGCGTTCCTGTCGATGAGGTGCAGGCAGGCGATCTGATCTGTATTGCCGGACTTGCCAAGGCATCGGTGGCGGACACCATCTGTGACCCGCAGGTCAGTGACGCGCTGCATTCGACGCCTGTCGACCCGCCGACCATGTCGGTCACCATAACCGTCAATGACAGCCCCTTTGCCGGCCGCGAGGGCAAGAAGGTCACTTCGACGATGATCCGTGAGCGGCTGCTTGCCGAGGCCGAGACGAATGTCGCCATCACCTTTGCCGAGAGCGCCAACAAGGATGCCTTCGAGATCGGGGGACGGGGCGAGTTGCAGCTTGGCGTTCTTGTCGAGACGATGCGCCGCGAGGGGTTCGAGATGACCGTCTCGCGCCCGCGTGTCCTGATTCGCAATGAAGGTGGACAGCGGCTGGAGCCTGTCGAGGAAGTCACGATTGACGTCGATGAGCCCTATTCAAGCACGGTTGTCGACGCCATGAACCGGCGCAAGGCAACGATGCAGGATATGCGTGCCTCGGGCGCAGGCAAGACGAGACTTGTATTTCTGGCGCCGTCACGCGGCCTGATTGGCTATCCCAGCCGGTTTCTGACCGACACCCGTGGCACCGGCGTTCTGAACCGTGTGTTCCATGGCTACGAGGCCTATCGTGGTGATATACCGGGCCGCCGCAATGGCGCGCTGATCGCCTCGGAAACCGGCACCGCTGTCGCCTATGCGCTTTTCAACCTGCAGGATCGCGGGATAATGTTCATCGATCCGCAGACCCCGGTCTATCAGGGCATGATCGTCGGCGAGCACAGCCGTGACAATGATCTCGAGATAAATGTTCTGAAGGGCAAGAAACTGACCAACGTCCGGGCTGCCGGCTCTGACGAGGCAGTGGCGCTTGTGCCGCCGCGCCGGATGTCTCTCGAGGATATGATGGCCTATATCGACAGCGATGAATTGCTTGAGGTCACACCGGCAAGCCTGCGGCTTCGCAAACGCTATCTTCTGGAACATGAGCGTCGGAAGTACCGCCGTCAGATTGAAGATGAGGAGCGCGCTTACGGCTAGGCGTAATCACCTCAACGCCGTAACAGCAACAGTCCGCCCAGCACCAGCATATACGCCATGACCGAGACAAGCCCGATGCTCTCGCCAAGGATCGTCACGCCGAACAGGCCGGTGGTCAATGGCACGACATAGCCGTTTGTCGAAGTGTAGATTGCGCTTTCCCTCTGGATCAGCTGTCCTCTCAGAAGCATACCGTAGCCACTAACAACTATGCCGGCACAGAGCAGCCAGCCGATACCCGCCGGGCTTGGCATGGTCGCCGGCAGGGATGCCAGCGCCACCGGAACGGCCAGAATGTTCCCGACAAGGAATGCCGAGGCCGTGATCGAAATGGCGGACGCGCGCGGCATCATCTGGAACAGAACGCCACCACTGGCGATGAAGACGGCCGTCATGATGCAGGCCAGATGCGGGATCCAGACTGGCAACTCGCCATTGAAACTGTCCTGAATTCTTGGTGCGGCGCGGGTTGCATCATCCCCCGCCGCGCCGGCCAGTGCCAGAATGATGATGCCGGCCGAGGCCAGCGTGAACCCGGCCCATTTGCGTAGGCTGATCGGCGTGCCAAGAAAAATGCGCGAAAGCAGCAGCACCTCGATTGGAATGACAGCGTAATAGATCGACGCGGTCGTAGTGCTGATATAAATCAGTGTCCAGGGAAGGATGATGAAGGGAAGTGACAGCGACAAGGCCCCGTAGATCGACGCCATCAACCACAGTTTTTTGCCGCGGACAAGGCCGGCACCGGTGACATGAGCGACAACAAGAAGGAAAAGCGAGGCGATTATTACCCGCATTGCGCCGGCAAAAAGGGGTCCGACCTCAAGCGTTGCCATCGATGCCGAAAGAAACCCCATTGAATAGAGGCAGGCCAGCGTTAGCAGCATCAGCAGTGAAAGCGCGCCCGGCCAGCGCTGTATTGCGGACGCTATCACAAGCGCGGCTTCGGATGGTGGGTCAAGATGACGTTGATTTTCATCCGGGTGTGGCGCCCGTGGATGTGCATTTGTGGATGTGCATTTTCCTGTCCTGATATGGCGGTGTCGCTGCGATGGTTTACGCCAGTCAGGATGGACTGTCACCTTTCAGCTTATCCTTGTAGATCATTTGAATGTAATCCATCTGATGTCGCCAGCGAAGTCGGGAGCGATGACATTGCATCAGGCAGTTGGCGGGTATAGTCTGCCGACAGTCGGGAGGTGCCTCCATGGCAATACGATTCTATGGCCTGAAAAATTGTGACAGTTGTCGTGCCGCGCTCCGGGCGCTGGAGGTAGCAGGCATGCAAGTCGAATTTCAGGATGTCAGGAATGATGGCGTGCCTGCGGATGTGCTGCGCCGGGCGCTTGAAGAGCATGGTGCGGAGCGGGTGATGAATCGCCGCTCGACGACCTGGCGTGGCCTTGATCAGGCGGCCCGCGCAGGTGACCCGGTCGATCTTCTGACGGCAAATCCGGCGTTGATGAAACGCCCTCTTATTGTGCTGGCGGACGGTGCCACCACCATTGGTTGGGATGATGGCGCGCGGCGCGCGCTGGGGCTGTAGCGCCGGCAGCATGGATATCGCGGTTTGATTGACGGATAGACGGCAGATCAGGACAGAGGTCAGCGAAGGATGGCGAAGACAAGAATAGCTCTCGAGCTTGGGATGGGGACGTCCCTTCGCAAGGGTGACTACACGCGCGCAGCGGTGCGTGCGGTTCAGGATGCGCTGTGGCGGAATTCCATCAGTTTTGCCGAGGCGTTCGGGTTTGAAAAGTCGGATATGCTGATCGATGTCGAAATCGGCGTGCAGCAACCCGACACGGTGGATGCCGACGAGGTGAAGGCAGTGCTTCCCTATGGAAATGGCGGGGTGCGGGTTGTCACGGGCGGGCTTGATATCCCCAAACCCGATGGCAAGGGTGTCACCATTCTGGCCAATGCCGCCATCATCATTTCCTTCGATATGGAACGTCGGGCTGATGCAGGCCGCAAGGCGGTGTCGGCATGAAGCGTCTCATTCTGGAAATGGGCACCGGCACTGATCTTTACGGCGGTGACTACACCAAGGCTGCCTGCCGTGCTGTCCGCGATGCCATCGGGCACAGCTCGCTGTCATTGTTCAGATCATGTGGTTACAACCATCGTGATATGGTGGTGAAGGTCACGATCGGCGTGCAGGACCCTGGCGCCGTCGACACCGCACAGGTGGCGGAATCGCTGCCACGCGGCAATCCCGAGGTGAGTGTTGTTCGCGGTGGTCTCAACATCGAGGACGAATCGCAGGATACGCCAACCGTCATTGCGGCGGCGGCGGTCGAGGCGTTTCTGGATGTTGATGCGGAGGGCTGGGCAATCAGCTGACCTGTCGATGACTGACAACCATTTTCGCCATTTCCGTCATTTCTGCTGAACGGCATTCCCTTACATGCGCCCTTATGATTTTTTCCTCTATGTCGCGGTCGTTTTCGGCTGGTCGACGAGCTGGTACCCGTTGTCGCTGCAGCTTGGCGTCGTCGCGCCGGAGGTGTCGCTTGTCTGGCGGTTCAGCATTTCCGGCCTGATGATGCTTGGCATCTGCGCCCTCAGCGGCATTGGTCTGCGCTTTGGCAAGGCCGAGCATGCCCGGTTTCTGATGCTTGGCATAGCGTTGTTCTCGACGAATTTCGCGCTGTTCTACAACGCCAGCCTCTATGCCGCGTCAGGACTTCTGGCAGTGATGCTGTCGATGTCGTCATTGATCAATGTCGGGCTTGTCGCCGTCGTCAACCGTCGCCCGCCACCGCTGTTGCAGGTTGGTGCCGCGCTGACCGGTCTTGCCGGTATCGGACTTGTCTTCCTTCCCGAGCTGCGGATGTCATCGACAGTGCTGACCTCGATGGCTTTCGGATTTGCCGGCACCATCAGCTTTTGTATCGGCAACATGCTGTCCTCGGCCAGCCAGGGGCGGGGCATCCATGTTCTTGCCTCGACAAGCTGGGGAATGGTCTACGGCACCGGCTTTATGTTGCTGGTGTCGCTGGTCCGTGGCCATGACTTCATCATCGACCCGTCGATCAGCTATCTTGGCAGCCTCGCCTGGCTGATTGTCGCCTCCTCGGTGATGACTTTCGCCTGCTATTTGAGTCTGGTCGGGCGTATTGGCCCGGGGCGGGCGGCTTACGCCACCGTCGTGTTCCCGATCTTCGCGCTGCTGATTTCGGCGCGCTATGAAGGCTATGAATGGACGCTGCTGTCGTTCGCCGGAATGGGGCTGGTGGTTATTGGCAATCTGATGATGATCAGGGCACGTGATTGACCGATCGGGTCATCCACTTCTGTCTTTTATCCATGCGGGAAGGGCGGCGGTGCCAGCGAAGCGGCGGCAAGTCCCATTGCGGCACCAAGCGTCAACATATGGCGAAGCCGCATATACCATGCCGGGATCAAGCCGGCCGCGGCGGCGCGCCTGTCAACGCTCCAGCACATCAAGAAACCCGGCACCAGTGCCAGCAATGCGGTACGTGAATCCAGGAAGACGATGGGCGGCCAGGCATAAAGCGCCGGCATAACCGACCAGATGAACCATCGCTGGGTGCGGTCCCCCTGCATGGCCAGCCCCCAATGCACCGCGCCAACAAAGCTGAGGATCACGGCGCCGTAAACGCCGATGATGATCAGCGCCAGACCGGCCCAGGGCGCTACTCCACTATGCGCGACACCAGCGCAGACGAAGAAAGGAATCAGTCCGCCAAACCCCATCAGGCTGGCAAGCGGCGGCCCGGTGTCTTCTCGGGCGTCTTCGGGAATGTCCTCGGGAGGGGTTGATGGGCTTTTCATAAGCTGTGCCTGTCCTGCCGTGCAACGCTGATCCTGCGAGGTTCACGCGTGGCAAAGCCCAGCAACGCCACCGCGCCAAGGACGATCGCACCACCGCCGATTTCGGTCAATGTCATGGCATAGCCAAGGAATATCCAGGGCCAGATGGGGCCAAGCACGCTTTCAGTCAGCGTCAGCAGGCTGACCTCGGCCGCCGGAACATAGCCCGTTCCCCATGTGACCAGTGCTATGCCGATGCCTATGGTGAAAGCCCCCATGAACAGCGTCAGCAGCAGATCGGAGTGGGAGATTGCCAGACCTTCACCAAACATGCCGGCCGCAAACCCGGCCATGCACAGCGCCAGAAGCCCGCCAAGAAAGGTGCCGCCAAGAACATCATCGCGACGGCTGCGGCGCGCCAGCACCAGCATCACCGCAAAGCTGAAGGCCGAGATTAGGGCCACCATATTGCCGGTTGAACGGCCAAGGTTGATGCCGTCGCTGATCATCAGCGCGACGCCGACCAGCGCCGCCGCCATGGCCGGCCAGGTCAGAATGTGCGGCCGCTCGCCAATCCAGACCCAGCCGAGGATGGCGGCAAAAAAAGGCGAAAGCGTCAGCAGCAGCAGCGTCGATGCCACCGATGTCAGCAGCATGGCATAGACATAGCTCATGAAGGCGATGGCCAGTGCCAGCCCCATCATCAGGTCCGTTCTGTCGAGTGAACGCAGAAAGGCGAACGGGCGCTGGCCACGCCGCAAGCAGGCAACCAGCCCCACCATGCCGGTAATCGTGATTGACCGATAGAACAGGATCACCATGCCGTCGGTGGTTTCAAGAAGGCGCATCAAAAGGCCCACAAAGCTCATGCATGTGGCGCCTGCGATGACGAGCAGCATGGCGGTGTTTCGTGACATTTCTCTTCGTCCCCTTTGGGCCGCTTGGCCTGCCAACGCATGCCAGTAACCACGAAAATTCCGGCAAGTCCATGCGCATCTTCGTCGGCCTGCTTTGCATGGAGAGGCCCTGTATGCTATGCCGCGACGCAACGTGGTGTCTGTCTTGTGTTGTGTTCGATGCGGTTGGGAGGCCATTGTGAAGTCAACCTCTATGGCCGTCATGTTTGTTCTTCTGGCGGCGGTTACCGTGACCGGGTGCAGCAGCATGAAACCCTACAGTGAATCGCCGCAATTCGACGTGGCCGACGGTGTCTTCCAGCACCCGAAAGGGTATCGGCACGACAAGGGCTTTCTGGATGTTCTGGGGCTTGCGCGCGCCTTTTTCACCCGCGAGGACGACCCGGCCGAAACCGATGGTTTTCCCCTTCTTGATCCGGCCGCGCTGGCGACACCCACAGGCGATGGCCCGCATGTTACCTGGGTCGGGCATGCAACGGTTCTGTTCACATATCGCGGTGTAAGCGTCCTGACCGACCCGATCTTTTCCGAACGCGCCTCGCCATTCGGCTTCAGCGGCCCGAAACGCGTCGTGCCGGCTGCCTACACTGCGGAAACGCTGCCGCATGTCGATGTCGCGGTAATTTCACACGCGCATTACGATCATCTTGATATGCCGGGCCTGCGCCGTCTGGCAGCACGGCAACCGCATATTCGCTTTGTCGTGCCGCTTGGTCTTGCCAGCTATGTGCGCCGCGCCGGTTTCGAAGATGTCGTCGAGATCGACTGGTGGCAGTCTGACAGCCGGGATGATGTGACCATCACCGCCACGCCGGCACGGCACTGGTCCTCGCGAAGTCCGTTTGATCGCAACAGGACCCTGTGGTCGGGCTTTATGGTTCGCTTCGCCGACGGATTCCAGTTCTATTTTGCCGGAGATACCGGATACAGCGCGGATTTTGTCGAAATCCGTGAACGCTTTGGCGTGCCGAATTTTGCCGCCATTCCGATTGGCGCGTATGATCCACGCGATTTTATGCGTGGCTCACACTGCAATCCGGAGGAGGCGGTACAGATCTTCAAGGATATTGATGCTGGCCATGCCGTCGCCATCCATTGGGGAACATTCAAGCTGACGCTTGAGCCGATGGCGGAACCGCCGCAGCGGCTTGCTGCGGCGCTTGCGGCAGCGGGAATCGCGCCGTCGCGCTTTCGGGCGTTGCAGCATGGGGAACGCTGGGATTTCTGATCATCGGCGTCAATCCGGTCCGTCATGTCGCAGCGGCATTTTATCTACCCCCAAAAGTGCGTGTTTGGCTTGCTTTTGACCTGTCGCTGAATTATGCAAACGAGGGTTTTCTTAGTGGGAGTAGAGAACCAGGTGCCCGAGCTTCTAAATCAATATCTGCCGATCGCAGTGTTCTTCGCAATCGCCGTCGGTCTGGCCGTCGCCATGGTCAGCGCATCGCTGCTTCTTGGTAACCAGCGTCCTGATGACGAGAAGATGACAGCCTATGAATGCGGCTTCGATGCGTTCGATGATTCGCGCCGTCAGTTCGATGTGCGATTTTACCTTGTCGCCATCCTGTTCATCATCTTCGATCTTGAGGTTGCGTTCCTGTTCCCCTGGGCAGTCTCGCTTGGTGGAATTGGTCTTTTCGGTTTTTGGTCGATGATGCTTTTCCTTGCGGTGCTGACCATCGGTTTCATTTATGAGTGGAAGAAGGGAGCGTTGGAATGGGAGTGATCGACCCCCGTCAGGCCGCGCCAATCGGGCCCGGGTCCGATCAGGACGCCATCCTAAAGGCTGTTGGGGACGAGATCACCAATCGCGGTTTCGTTATCGCCAGCGCCGACAAGCTGTTCAACTGGGCGCGCTCCGGTTCGCTCTGGCCAATGACATTCGGTCTTGCCTGCTGCGCGGTCGAGATGATGCATTCCGCCGCCAGCCGCTATGACATGGACCGTTACGGGATGCTGTTCCGGCCAAGCCCGCGCCAGTCTGATGTGATGATCGTGGCCGGCACCCTGACCAACAAGATGGCACCGGCATTGCGCCGCGTCTATGATCAGATGCCAGAGCCGCGCTGGGTCCTGTCGATGGGATCCTGTGCCAATGGCGGTGGCTATTACCACTATTCCTATGCTGTTGTTCGTGGGTGCGACCGCATCGTGCCGGTCGATGTCTATGTTCCCGGCTGCCCGCCGACGGCCGAAGCTCTGATCTACGGATTGCTGCAACTTCAGAAGAAGATCAGACGTACGGCGACGATCGCACGCGACTGAACGGGCTTTTTGAGGGAGTTGTCGCGATGCCTGACACAATCTCCTCACGCAACTTTTTCCAGGCACCATGCCGGCCATCACTGCGATGGCCGGGTTTCAGCGCCACCTGACCGGTGGCAACGGGAACCAAGAGATGACTGACGCTGCCAATACCGAAGCAGATACCGCCGGGGTCGATGCGCCGTTGCAGGCGATGCAGGGCCATATCCGGCAGGTTGTTGGCGCAAGTCTCGTTTCATGCCGTATCGTCCAGGGTCAGATCGTTCTTGGGGTGGCTGTCGGGTCAATCCAGCAGACACTTGTCGCGCTTCGTGATGACCAGCATGCCGCTTTCAACCAGATGTCCGATCTCACCGCCGTCGACTATCCCGAGCGGCCGGACCGGTTCGAAATGGTCTATCAGCTGCTGTCGATGAAGAACAATATGCGCCTTCGGGTATGCGCCGCGGTTGGCGAGGGGCAGGCGGTGCCGTCGATGACATCCGTCTATTCAGCCGCGAACTGGGCCGAGCGCGAGGTGTGGGACATGTTCGGCATCTTCTTTGCCGGTCACCCGGACCTGCGCCGGCTGCTGACCGATTATGGGTTCGAGGGGCATCCGCTGCGCAAGGACTTCCCGCTTACCGGGCATGTCGAGGTCCGCTATGACGACACGCAGCGCCGCGTCGTCAATGAGCCGGTGTCGCTTGTTCAGGAATTCCGCGATTTTGATTTCCTCAGTCCGTGGGAAGGCATGCAGGCGCAGATTCCGGGCGATGAAAAAGCAGGCAAGGACGGGTAAGGGGCCGGTTATGGCAGAAATGCAGATCAAACCGATCACGATGAATTTCGGGCCGCAGCATCCGGCGGCGCACGGTGTGCTTCGTCTTGTCCTGGAAATGGATGGCGAGGTGATCGAGCGCGCCGACCCGCATATCGGGCTGCTGCATCGTGGCACCGAAAAACTGATCGAGCACAAGACCTACCTTCAGGCGCTGCCTTATTTCGACAGGCTGGACTATGTCTCGCCGATGAACCAGGAACATGCCTGGGCGCTGGCGGTGGAACGTGCCGTCGGCATCGAGGTGCCGCGCCGCGCCCAATATATCCGCGTCATGTATTGCGAGATCGGGCGGATCCTGAACCACCTTCTGAACCTCACCACCTTTGCTATTGATGTTGGCGCGATGACGCCGCTTCTCTGGGGTTTTGAGGAGCGTGAAACGTTGATGGGTTTCTATGAGCGGGCCTGTGGGGCACGTCTTCATGCCGCCTATTTCCGTCCCGGTGGGGTCCATCAGGACCTTCCCGACGGTCTGCTTGACGAGATCGCCGACTGGGTGGAGCAGTTCCCGGCCTTTATCGCCGACCTCGAAACCCTGCTGACCAACAACCGCATCTTCAAACAGCGGACTGTCGATATCGGCGTGATCACCGAAGAGGCGGCGCTGGACCTGGGCATGACAGGCCCCTGCCTTCGTGGCAGCGGCGTTGCCTGGGATCTTCGTAAGTCACAGCCCTATGATGCCTATGCCGAGATGGATTTCGACATTCCTGTCGGCAAGACCGGTGACTGTTATGCGCGATATCTGGTGCGGGTCGAGGAAATGCGGCAGTCGCTGCGTATCATCAGGCAATGTATCGATAACATGCCGGACGGTCCTGTTCTGGCCGAGAACAACAAGATTACCCCGCCGAAACGCGGCGAGATGAAACAATCGATGGAAGCGCTGATCCATCACTTCAAGCTCTACACCGAAGGCTTCCATGTTCCAGAGGGTGACAGCTACACGGCCGTCGAGGCACCAAAGGGGGAGTTCGGCGTCTATCTCGTCGCAGACGGGTCGAACAAGCCCTATCGCTGCAAGATCCGCGGGCCGGGGTTCTATTTCATGTCGGCTGTTGATTATCTGTCGCGCGGCCACATGCTTGCCGATTCGGTGGCCATCATCGGGTCGCTGGATATCGTTTTTGGTGAGATCGACCGATGAGTATTGAAGCCCGTATTGCCGCCGACCAGCCGGACAGCTTTGCCTTCACGCGTGAAAACGTGGCCGAGGCAAAGCGTATCATTACCAAATATCCAAAGGGCCGTCAGGCCAGCGCGGTGATGCCGCTTCTGGATCTTGCGCAGCGTCAGCATGACAACTGGATTCCGATGAAGGCCATCGAGATGATTGCGGCAAAGCTGGACA
Source organism: uncultured Alphaproteobacteria bacterium (assembly GCA_913031555.1). Classification (GTDB taxonomy): domain Bacteria; phylum Pseudomonadota; class Alphaproteobacteria; order Puniceispirillales; family Puniceispirillaceae; genus UBA8309. Next base: position 12,318 of record CAJWDO010000011.1, read on the forward strand.
TGGCCGAAATCCGGGTTCTTGAGGTGGCGACCTTCTACACGATGTTCAATCTGAAACCTGTCGGCAAATACTTCCTGCAGGCCTGCACGACAACGCCATGCTGGCTCCGTGGGTCGGACAATATGATGCGCTGTATCAAGGACCGCTATGGCATAAGTTCGGGTGAAACCTCGGATTGTGGCCGCTTTACGCTTCTCGAGGTGGAATGCCTCGGGGCCTGTGTGAACGCGCCGATCCTGCAGGTGAATGACGATTTCTATGAGGATTTGGATTATGCCGGCACCGGCGCGCTTCTTGACTCGCTGGAGGCGGATGCGCCACTTCCTTTCGGGTCGATAACCGGCCGGTCCGGGTCCGAGGCCGATGGTGGGTCGACCACCCTGCAAGAATTGAAACCGGCCGAATAGGGAGGGCAGAATGCTGAAAGATACGGATCGCATTTTCACCAATCTCTATGGCTGGATGGATCCCGGCCTTGCAGGTGCGAAAAAACGTGGTGACTGGCAGAACACTGCAAAACTGCTGCAACTTGGCCATGACGGGATTGTCGAGCAGATCAAGGCGTCCGGCCTTCGTGGACGCGGTGGTGCGGGATTCCCGACCGGGCTGAAATGGTCCTTCATGCCGAAGGAAGTCGGCGCGCGGCCGCATTACCTTGTCGTCAATGCAGATGAATCTGAGCCTGGCACATGCAAGGACCGCGATATCATCCGGCATGAACCTCACAAGCTTCTTGAGGGATGTGTTGTCGCCGGCTTCGCGATGCGTGCGCATGCCGCCTACATCTATATCCGTGGCGAGTTTGTAAACGAGGCGCGCCGCCTTCAGGCCGCCATCGACGAGGCCTATGACGCCGGTCTTCTCGGTGACAATGCCGCGAAGTCCGGCTGGAAGTTCGATATCTATCTCCATCGTGGTGCCGGTGCCTATATCTGTGGCGAGGAAACCGCGTTGATTGAATCGCTGGAAGGCAAGAAGGGCCAGCCACGCCTGAAGCCGCCATTCCCGGCCGGTGCGGGTCTTTACGGTTGCCCGACAACGGTGAACAATGTCGAATCCATTGCCGTGACGCCGACCATTCTGCGACGCGGTGCCGACTGGTTCTCCGGCCTTGGCAAGGAAAACAACACCGGTACCAAGCTGTTCTGCATCTCGGGCCATGTGAACCGGCCCTGCAATGTGGAAGAGGAGATGGGCATCCCGCTTCGCGAACTTATCGAAAAACATGCTGGCGGCGTTCGGGGCGGCTGGGACAATCTTCTGGCGGTTATTCCGGGTGGGTCATCCACACCGTTGATGCCGCAGGCCGTCTGCAACACCATGACGATGGATTTCGATGCGCTGAAAGAGGCTGGCACGGGACTTGGCACCGCTGGTGTGATCGTCATGGACAAGAGCACCGACATCGTGAAGGCCATCGCCCGCCTGTCCTATTTCTACAAGCATGAATCATGTGGCCAGTGCACGCCGTGCCGCGAGGGCACGGGTTGGATGTGGCGGATGATGGAACGTCTTGTCCGCGGCGATGCCGAGATCCACGAGATCGAAACGCTGGAACAGGTCACAAGACAGGTCGAGGGCCACACCATCTGTGCGCTTGGTGATGCCGCGGCATGGCCGATCCAGGGTCTGATCAAGCATTTCCGTCCGGAAATTGAGCGCCGGATCAACGCGCACCGCACCGCCGTCGCCGTGGAAGCGGCGGAATAGGGAGAGGGTCATGCCAAAGCTGACAGTCAATGGCATCGAGGTTGAGGTCGAGGACGGGGCAACCGTGCTTCATGCCTGCGAGGAAGCCGGCGTCGAAATCCCGCGCTTTTGCTATCATGACCGCCTGTCGATTGCCGGCAATTGCCGGATGTGCCTTGTCGATATGGAACGGGCGCCAAAGCCTGTAGCGTCTTGCGCCATGCCCGCCGGCGACGGGATGGTGGTCCGTACCGATACCGACCGTGTGACAAAGGCGCGCGAGGGGGTGATGGAATTCCTGCTGATCAATCACCCGCTGGATTGTCCGATCTGCGACCAGGGCGGTGAATGCGACCTTCAGGACCAGGCCATGGGTTATGGCTTTGATTCCTCGCGCTATGAGGAAAACAAGCGCGCCGTCGAAGACAAGCATATGGGCCCGCTGATCAGCACGACAATGACCCGCTGCATTCATTGCACGCGATGTGTCCGTTTTGCGACCGAGGTGGCTGGCGTTCCCGAGCTTGGCGCAATTGGCCGCGGTGAGTCGATGGAGATCACGACCTATCTCGAAAAGTCATTGGCTTCCGAGCTGTCGGCGAATGTCATCGATCTGTGTCCGGTTGGGGCGCTGACGTCCAAGCCCTATGCCTTTACCGCCCGCCCCTGGGAGCTGAACAAGACCGAATCGATTGATGTCATGGACGCGGTTGGGAGCAACATCAGGGTTGATGCGCGTGGCGCGCAGGCGCTTCGCGTTTTGCCGCGCCTGCACGAGGATATCAACGAGGAGTGGATTTCGGACAAGACCCGCTACGCAATCGATGGTCTTCGTCGTCAGCGCCTCGATAAGCCCTATATTCGTGGTCGTGACGGCAACCTTGCCCCGGCAAGCTGGGATGACGCACTTGGCATGGTGGCGACAAGGCTGAAAAAGGCCAAGCCGGCGGCGATGGCGGCAATCACCGGCGATCAGTGTGATGTCGAATCAATGTTTGCGCTGAAGCGGCTGTTCGACAAGCTTGGCAGTGGCAACGTCGATTGCCGGCAGGATGGCGCGGCCGTCGGTGGCGTACGTGCGGGCTATCTGTTCAACTCGACCATCGCGGGGATAGACGATGCGGATGCGCTTCTGATCATCGGCAGCAACCCCCGGATCGAGGCCGCTGTCCTGAATGCCCGTATCCGCCGCAACTGGTTGGCGACGCGTCTTCCTGTCGGCGTCGTCGGTCCGCAGATGGACCTGACCTATGATGCCGAAAACCTTGGCGAGGATCCCGCGATTTTGGCCAGCATCATGTCTGGTAAGGCAAAGTTCGCCGGCAAGCTGAAAAAGGCCAAGAGGCCGATGATCATCATCGGCATGGGTGCGCTGGCACGTTCCGACGGGGCGGCCATTCTCGGCATGGCGCACCAGATTGCCGATACCTACGGCGTTGTCGCGGGTGACTGGAACGGCTTCAACGTCCTGCATACGGCGGCGGCCCGTGTCGGTGGGCTTGATCTCGGCCTGACGCCGGGGCGTGGCGGGCTGGATGTTGCCGGCATGTACAAAGCTGCCGAAGGCGGCAAGCTTGACGTTGTCTGGCTGCATGCCGCTGACGAGATTGATGCTGAAAGGCTGAAGAATGCCTTTGTCATCTATCAGGGGCATCATGGTGATCGCGGCGCGCATGTCGCCGACGTCATTCTTCCCGGCGCGGCCTATACTGAAAAAGACGGCATCTACGTCAATACCGAGGGGCGGGTGCAATATGCAGGGCGGGCAACATTCCCACCTGGTGAGGCGCGCGAGGACTGGACAATCATCCGCGCGCTTGCCGGCCGTATGGGGATCAATCTCGGCTTTGACAGTCTTGGTGAGCTTCGCGAGGAGCTATACGAAACCGTGCCTCATTTTGCCGACCAGGATGCGATCAGGCCGGCCCGTTGGGCGAAGTTTGGTGGCCGAGGCAAGATCAACTCGGCATCGGTGACAACCGCGCTTGACGGCTTCTACATGACCTGTGCCGTCAGCCGCGCTTCGGAAACGATGGGGCAGTGTCTGATGGCCATGCAGGCTGACAGGGCGCAGGCCGACAGCGCGCAGGATGCGGCGGAGTGACGACATGGACCTGATAATGCAAAGCTATGTCATCGAATTGGCGTGGATCGTCGGCAAGATTATGCTTGTCGTTGGGCCGTTGCTGATCGCGGTGGCCTATCTGACGCTTGCCGAGCGGCGGGTGATCGGCTTTATGCAGCTTCGCAAGGGACCGAATGTCGTCGGCCCGTTTGGCCTGTTCCAGCCCTTTGCCGATGCGCTGAAGCTGATGGTCAAGGAAA
>CAJWDO010000012.1 GCA_913031555.1 uncultured Alphaproteobacteria bacterium
TGGTCAGCCCTTCCACCGCCGGCAGATAATATTGCTCCAGCAGGGCCTGACAATTCTGGTAGGCATCATGGTCCCGGTACTCGAAGATGATGCCGACCCGGTATGACTGTTCCTTGTTCCAGATCTGCGTTACCACGCGCCGCAACATGCCGGCCTCGGTGAACAGCTTGATCACTTCCGGCGTGAAAGCCTTTTCCTGTCTGAGAAGATACAGCTCCAGCTGTTCCTTGGTCGCAAAGTCGCGGGTCGAATAATTGATCATCGAAACATTTGTCATGAAACTCTCACTCCCGGGTAATGCATTGCGGGGCTATCCGCCTCGTTCATTGGAAATCAGCCTGATTTTTTCGCACCCGGCAGCTTGAGCCACGACTTATGGTAGCCGTTGATGATCCAGCTCAGCGGGGTGAACTTGATGAGCACATAATAGATGATCACACTGATCAAGAACGTCAATATGACCGTTCCCACGATAACAGCGGGCTGGCCGTAACCCTTGCCAATCAACATCGCACTTACAACCATGACGGGCAGTAAATGTGCCAGATAGACGGGGTAGGACAGCTCGACAAGCCACCTTACCAGCGCATTGCTGCGTCTCACCAAGGCGTGGGTGACGCCAAGCAGCAGAAAGCTCCAGGACAGGGCACTTACGGCGGCGAAGGCTGACCCGGTCACGGCGTCAGACATGCTGGCGCTTGCGGTGCGCCGGTGGCCAAATACTCCATCCACATAGATAAAGGCGATGGCGAAGCTGGCCAGTGCGACAGCGCCGATGGCAAGCATCACCGGTCTGCGTCTCAGCTTGTCCAGCGAATGACGACCGGCGAACAGGGCGGCGCCGGTCAAGAAGCGGAAGGCGAAGTAGAGGAAGCCCCCCGGCCTGATGTCACCATATGACATGGAGATGCCAATGGCACCCCCATCCAGCAGATCACAGACCATCCTCACGGGAACGAAGGCAATCAGAAGACCGATCAGCACCCTGCTTGGTCCTGATGTCCTGTCTTCAGTCGAGGGTGAGGACGTCATCGTCCAGAACAATGATGCCATCAAGCTGAAGATCAGCAGGTAGTAAATAAACCATGTATGGCTCAGCGTGCCGTCGAACCTGCCGTCGAGCATGTCGTAAAGGAACGCGACAAGGATCAGTGTCAGACCGAGCCGCAGGATCCTGTCCCTGACGAGGTGGGCGGCGCCTTTTCGCTGGAACACCATGAGGGCGAAGAAGCCCGAGATGATGAAGAAGGCGGTCATCCGCCAGCTATGCGACCACTGCACCAGGATCTGCAGCCAGAAATCCATTTCCGGGATCATGTCGGTCGAGATGCCGAAATCCCGGAACCCGTCGGCCATCTCGGGGATGTAGTAGAATTGGGGAGCGTGAAAGACGATGCCCATCAACATCGCAAATGACCGTAGCACGTCCAGCCCGTGATAGCGGCCCGCATGATACCCGTCTGCATGATACCCGTCTGCATGATACCCGTCTGACTGTATTTTCATGATAACATCTGGCCCTCATGCGCATGACGGCGAAGCGTAACATTGCCACCTGCTTTCACCAAACATCCCAGCATAACTGGCAGTTGACCGCCGGACTTGCTGCTGGACTTGATGCCGGGCAAGGACATGCACATCCGGTCGCCGGAACAATTCGAAGCCATGAATGAGAAGACCCCCAGCGGCGGTGCCAGCCACTGGGGGTCGTTAAAGGTGCGGGACGTTCGGGGGAGGGGAACGTCAACCGCATTGACAGCATGTCGCACCGAATCGAAATGATCTACGCCTTGTTTGTCAAAAGACCCTTCAGGATTTAACAAAGGATGAATCGAAGGCCAAATCTGGGGCCAATGTCCAAGATGGCGCCCCAAAATCAGATAAATTCACCATCGGATTATTGTTTTCCTGCTTGTTGGCAGCCGCAGCAGATCCTTAGCGTTGGTGTATGTCACCGTGCTGGCATGGATTGATTGAAATGTCATTTAGCTATGCCCACTCAAGGAGAAGGAATATGAAGAAAAGTACTGTTTTCGTTGCTGCATTGCTTCTCAGCACAAATGTCGCGCTTGCGGACGGTCATGGTCTCTGGCCGATGATTGGTTTTCAGACCGCCACTTCAACCGAGATGATGGAGGGAATGACCGGCACGATCATGCACCTGACATCCAATGATGCCTGGGACTATTCGCAGGCACCCGATGGATGGCCGACCATCGTCGAGGCCACCTGTCACAACTCGGTAGTCATGCTGCCGGATGGCGCAGTTGCTGGTGGTATCGGTGTATGCGAGTCGATTGACCCGGATGGTGACGCATCAATCTGGTATGGCGAGATTTCGCCGACCTTTGGCTATGATGGCAAGCTTCTCGCCGGCACTGGCAAGTATGTGAAGATGGCGGGCGCTGAATTCTCCGGCCAGGTCACCGGCCAGCTCGCGAATGGCTCATCAATCTATCATGTGAAGCCAAAATAAGGGTGAAGCCGAACTAACATTCGTGCATTACCGAAACTACCCGGGTCACTGTTGAATCGGAGACCCGGCCAGCAAGGCCGTGCCAACGGTGGTCATTCGTCCCCTTCGGTTTCGCCAAGCCCGCCGCCGCCCGGCAATTCCATGATCAGGCTCAGGCCCGGCGGCACGATCTGCTTGCCCTTGCCTTTCAGTTTCGTGCCATCGGACAGATAGGCCCGACCGGCAAGCCCCGCCGCCCCGCCATCGCGCCCGCGGGCCGGATTGTCGATCCTGTCAAACAGGGCGAAGACGGCAAAGGGCGCCTGCTGGCTGTGTTCGATTTCGATGATCTGGCCATCGCCGCCCCGCCATCTGCCACCGCCGCCAGACCCGTCGCGATACAGTTTGCGGCGATAGATCACCGGCGCGATGGACTCGGTGATCTCGACCGATGTGGTGCGCACACCCGAGGGAAAGGCGGTGGCCGACAGGCCCGGCTTGCCGGGCCGCGCGCCGGTACCGCCGGCATGGAAAACCGTTATGGCAAACGGCGTCGCGTCCCCATAGCTGACCGGCCCAACAACGCCGTGCCCACCCGACAACATCGGATTCCACAGGCTGGAACTGCCCTCGGCGGGGACCTTGCCGGGCAGCGCCTTGCCAAGACAGCCAAGCACGACATCCGGCAGCATCTGTCCGATCACATGACGGACATTGACCGCGCAGGGACGCGGCGCGTTAAGGATCGATCCGTCCGGCGCCGTCACCTCGATGGTGGCCAGCGAGCCGGCATTGTTCGGCACACCTTCACCAATGATGCAGTGGATGCCAAAGGATGTGTAGGCTCTGGCATAGGTCAGGGGAACATTGATACCGAAGGCGGAACTTCCCGAAGATCCGGCATAATCGACCGTGATCCGGTCCTCGTGAATTTCCATCCTTGCCTGCAGGGTGATCGGCTTGTCATAGCCATCGACCGTCATGCTGTTCTCATAGACACCTGACGGCAGCCTGTTGATGGCGTTCTGCATGGCGCGGCGTGAGAGCGAAATGATGTGTTCGCCAAGCTGTGCCAGATCACCGATGTCGGCCTCGCGCATCAGGGCGCGAAGACGCCGTGCGCCAACCTCGTTGCTGGAAGCAAGTGAATAGAGATCGCCAACAACCTGTGCCGGTTCACGAACATTCGCGCGGACAATCTCGAAAAGCTGGTCATTGGCGTCACCGGCCGCGAACAGCTTCGTGATCGGAATACACAGACCTTCTTCAAAGATCTGGCCGCTGTCGGGACTGAAACCGATGCCACCGATATCAACAACATGCACCGTCGAGGCAAACAGTCCGACAAGATTGTCATCGAGAAACACCGGCGTCACGACGGTGAAATCGAACAGGTGGCCGGTGCCCTGCCACGGATCATTGGTGACATAGACATCGCCTGGCCGCATGCTGGCGGCGGGGTATTTCTCGAGAAAATTCTCTACCGATGCCGCCATCGCGTTGACATGCCCCGGCGTGCCGGTGACCGCCTGCGCCAGCATCCGCCCGTCGGGCGCGAAGACTCCCGCCGACAAATCGCCGGCCTCGCGCACCGAGGTGGAAAAGGCCGTCCGCATAATGGCCTGTGCCTGTTCCTCGACGACCGAGATAAGCCTGTCCCACAACACCTGAAGCCGCACTTTTTCGGCAACCCCTGTGCCGGCATTGGCGGTATCGCCCGACGCGTCGCGCGACAGGATCAGATCACGTGACCGGTTCATCGTGACGGTCCATCCAGCCGGCACGATAGTTGTTGTCTGCGGTTCCTCGATGGCTGCCGCGCCGCGTTGGCTACCGATGAAATGCTGGCGGTCAATCACGCTTGCCATGATCGGTTCGGGCGCCGCCGGATCACATAGTTGCCGCTGTCTGACCGCCGCATCGCCTTGCGGCATCGCGGCCGGTGCCTCATTGTATGCTTCAGTCTGCGTTGCGGCGATGGCGGTCAGCGACCAGGTCAGCACCTCGATTGCCATGCCGGGAACCAGCAGGCCGAACTTGGCCTGATAGGCGGTTTCGAACATCGCCCGGATGGCATCGCCAGACTGGTCATCAAAGGGACCCTCCGGAAGCTCGACCTTGATCTCATGGCCCTGGCCGACATAGCGGGCATAGCCATGGCGGGTGATCGACAGATCCGCATCTTGGGCGCCAAGCCTGACGATGGATGTTGCCTCCGCCTCCATATCGGTGAACAGTGCCCTCAGCGCGCCGCCATCCAGATCGTCAAGCCTGACATACTGGCTCCTTACAACCTCATAGGCCACCGGTGCCAAGAGGAACCCTACGGCCGATCCGACACCGGCGTCGGCCGGCACGATGATCCTGTCAATTCCAAGCTTTGCGGCCAGCCTTCCGGCATGAAGCGGGGCGCCGCCACCAAAGGCAATCATCGTTCGACCTTCAAGGTCCAGCCCGCGCTCCGCCGCATGGACCCGCGCCGCGCTGGCCATGTTTTCATCGACAATCTCGATCATGCCGCGCGCCGCATCCATCGGGTCCAGCGCCAGCCTGTCGCCAACATGGCGCGTCAGCGCCTGATCCGCCGCCCGTGCATCCAGCGCCATGGTGCCGCCGGCAAACCGGGTCGGGTCGAGCCTGCCAAGAGCAAGGTTGGCATCGGTCACCGTCGCGTCACTGCCACCACGCGCGTAGCAGGCCGGCCCGGGATCTGAACCGGCACTCTGCGGGCCGATGCGGATCCGGTCCAGCCTGTCGACAGAGGCGATTGACCCGCCGCCAGCGCCGATTTCGACCATTTCGATGACCGGGATTTTCAGCGGTATGCCGCTTCCCTTCATGAATCTGTGGGCGCGGTCCACTTCGAATTCGCGGTTCAGCAGGGGACGGCCATCATCAATCAGGCAGATCTTCGCCGTCGTACCACCCATATCGAACGAGATCAGCCTGTCCTCGCCAAGCTGGCGTGCCATATGGGCTGCCAGGATCGCGCCGCCCGCCGGCCCCGATTCAACAAGCCTGATCGGAAATCGTGAAGCTGTCTCGATTGTCACCAGACTGCCACCACTGGTCATCAGCAGGCAGGGGCAGCCCAGACCGGTTTCAGCCAGCCGGCTTTCAAGATCGGCAAGATAGCCGGCGATCATCGGCCTGACATAGGCGTTGGCAACGGTTGTCGACTGCCGTTCATATTCGCGTATCTCGGGGCAGACATCCGATGACAGCGAGACCGACAGGTCCGGCATGGCGGCGGCGAGAATGGTGGCAATGCGTTGCTCATGCGCCGGGTTTGCATAGGCGTGCAGCAACCCCACAGCCACGCTTTCGATCCGGGCCGCCTGAAGCGCCGGTATCAGAGCTGTCACTGAATCTTCATCAAGCGCGACCAGCGTCTCGCCGCGGTAACTCATCCGCTCACTGACCTCGAACCGCAACTCGCGCCCGATCAGCGGCGGATTGCGATCAGCCTGAATGTCATATTGATCGAACCTGTTCTCAAACGCCATTTCCAGCGTGTCACGATGGCCTTCGGTGGCAATTAGCGCCGTTCTTGCGCCCTTGCGCTCGATCAACGCGTTCGTGGCAAGGGTGGTGCCATGCACGGCAAGATCAATCGCATCCGCCCCGACGCCTGATTGGCTGAGGATCCGGTCAACACCCTGCATCAGCCCGTCGGCAGGGCGTTCAGGCGTTGTCAGGACCTTGGTGGTATGGCGCTGGCCATGCTCATCAAGGACAAGATCTGTGAAGGTGCCACCGATGTCGATGGCAAGTCGTATGCTCACGGGTATGGCTCCAATGCTCGCAGAAATGCCCTGCCTTGATATTATGGTGTGTTGGGATTACGGCCCGACTGGGGATTACGGCCCGACTGGTCTTGCGTCTCCAGTGTGCTCAGAAAGGTGTCGAGTTCCTCCTGCGGTATCCGGGCATTCTCGGCCGGTCCGGGGAAGCTGCCATCAAGCGAGGCATCACAAAAGGCGGCCAGCACCTCGTCGGCGGCCTCTTCCACCGTGTTGGCGGTGGTCTGGGTCAATTTGCTCACGCCCTTGCAGGCGCGGATATCGGCGGCTGTCAGATTGCGACGCGATGGTTGCGCGTCCCATGTGTAAATCGGCTTGCTATCCTGTCCCATATACATTCCCACTTAACAACAGGTAACGGTATTATGGCGTGCGCCGCCGACCGCCTCGCTGTCATTTGGTCGTGACGCGTCGCAGCAATGATTTTTTGTCCGCGCCCTTGGTGCGGGCTGGAAATTCTGCGGATTATCATGATAATCACACCATAATAGAGCCTGCAAAAGTGAAAAAAAGCAAACAGACTTCCGAGGGAACAGGTCGATGAATCCGCTTTCAGACACCGTAAAGGACATGAAACTGGCGCCGATGCGCGAGGTCAGCAAATCGCTGCAGATCCGCTGGTACAGATGTCCTGTCGACAAGAAAATTCTGCGCAGGCTGATGTCGCCCGATGACAGGCGTGGCCTGTTCATGGCATTTGGTCATCTGGGGTTGTGGGCTTCGAGTGGCGGCATCGCCTTCTATCTCTTCTCACAACAGATGTGGATTGCCTTTTTCGCGGCGCTGTTTGCCCATGGGACGATCGGCTCTTTTTTCACCGCTCCGCATCATGAGATGTGTCACCGCACCGTCTTCAAAACGAAATGGATGAATGAGGCGTTCCTGCGCATGTTCTCGCTTCTTGGCTGGAACAATTTCGAGATTTACCAGTTCAGCCATAACTACCATCACCGCTTTACCCTGCACCCCGAGGGAGACCGTGAAGAGGTGATGCCGGCGACGCCGTCGCTGCGCGCCTTCTATCTTCTGCAGTTGCTGACCGTGAACATCTTTGGCGGATACCAGTCAAAGGGCATCGTGCCGACGCTGCAAAATTTTCTTTCCATCGCAGCGAACAGGTTTGACAACCCGTTCAATTCCTGGGGCGAGGAGCTGTATGAGGGTTATGAGGACCATCGTCGCCGTGCCAGCGCCTGGGCGCGTATCACGCTATTGTTTCATGGAGTTGTCATCGGCGGTGCCTTTGTCTTCGGCCAGCCAATCCTGGCGTTACTGATCTCGGGCTCGCCCTTCATCGCCAATCTGTGGCGCTATCTTGTCGGAGTGCCGATGCATTGCGGGCTGAAGAGCAGCGACACCGATTTCCGGAAATCGGTGCGCACCATCACCCTCGACCCGCTGTCCGAGTTCCTCTACTGGCATATGAACTGGCATCTCGAGCATCACATGTTCGCCGGCGTTCCCTGCTACAATCTCAAGGAGCTTCATCGCGCCACGGTCGATGACATGCCGGCGCCGCGGACGTTGTTTGGCGCCTGGAAAGAGATGCGCGAGACCTGGAAGCGCCAGAAGAACGACCCGGACTACGCCTACGACACGCCGGTGCCTACCGAGGGTATGCCGGCCGGTGGCCGCGACAGGATGGCAGCTTGCATCGGAGAGTTGGGCCCGGCCGAACTCCGGTCATGACGGCGGGGTCGCGCAAAGCCCGCATAGAGGATATAGCCAGTCATGCCGGTGTTGGTCTGGCCACCGTCGACCGGGTGTTGAACGAGCGCGGCGGCGTCAGCGAACGTACCACGGCGCGTGTTCTGGACAGCGCGCGCCAGCTTGGCACAAACCGCATCCTGCCAACAGGCAATCGTCGCCAGCTGTCGATTGAAGCGGTGTTCGCGCGCACGTCGTCTTCCTATTCAGAGAGGCTGAACCAGTCGTTGCAACGGGTGACCAAGCTTGTCGATCTGCCGGCGATTATCTATCGCACCCTTATCGATGTTGATCAGCAGGACCGGCTCATTGCGCATCTGGAATCAGTGGCGGAAAGCCGCGACGGCATTATCGTGTTCGCCAACGATCTGCCGGTCATCGCCAGTGCGCTCAAATCGCTTTCGACGAAAACGGTGATTGTGACCATCAGCACCGATATCCCCGATAGTGGACGTCACTGCTATGTCGGAATCGACAATTTCAACGCCGGTCAGTCAGCCGCGAAGATCAGCGAGGCCATCTGCCGCAAGGGTGGCAGGGTCCTGATCATCGAACCTGAAACCAATGCCAGGGCGCAGATAGATCGGATGACCGGCTTTCGGCATTTTTTTGCTGATCGCGGTATCGCTGACCGCCTGTCCTTTTTCAACCCGCCGGCAAAGACGGCGACGGCGCTGACGAAATTTTTGCAGCTTCTGGCGACAGAGGATGATCTTCGTGTGGTCTATAGCCCGACCAACAGCGAGTTCCTCGAAAAGGTGATCGAGGCCGGGCGCCATGAGGAAGCAATCCGGTCGGTGGCTAAGATCGTGCACGACCTCAGCCCGCATTCGATCGAGAATTTGCATTCCGGTCTGATTGACATGGTGCTTGATTCCAACCCGATGCAGCAGGCCTTCAAGGCGGTGGATTTCATCGCCAGGCAACATGGCTATGAAACGGAAACAACAATCGGCAGCATCGACTTTCAACTCTACACCTCGGAAAATCTGCCACTCACCGACCCCATGTCATGATCTGTCGAGACGGAGATCATTGAGGTATTTCCATCATTTTTGATCTTTGCGAAATCCTGCCTTTCCTGTTGGTTTAGGGCTTGATGACCGGCACGGCATGCTGGCGATCGGCGGGGAACGGGGATGGATGAAACGCGCAAAACGGTGCTGAACGAACTGGCGACGATGTTGTCAGCGGCATGGCGCGACCCCGGCAATCCGGTGACAGTCGATCCGCGGCTCTATCCGCGTAACCGGGCTGAGGCCTATTTCGTCCAGGATCTCATGCATGACCGGCTTGGCCAGGGGCTCGCTGGCTGGAAGGTTGGCGCGACAAGCCGGAAAATGCGTGAACTTGACGGCCATGATGATGTGATTCCGGGGCGGATTTTTGCCTCACGAAGCTATGTCGGAGGGCGGCACAGCTTGCCGATTGATCAATTCCCGGGTGCCCGCGCCGAAACCGAATTTGCCTTCCGGCTGACCGCGACGCCGCATCTTCGCGACGCGCCCTGGACTGCGGTTGAGATGGAAAGCATGATGAACCTTCACCCTGCCATCGAGATCATCGGCAATCGCTATCGTCTTGAAGGTGCCAGCAAGGCCGAGAACTCGCTGATGACCATTGCCGATAATGGTGGCGGCATCGGTTTCGTGTTCGGCGATCCGGTGGAAGACTGGCAGGCCATCGATTTTCAGCAGCATATGATTACGCTGACGGTGAGCGGTAGCGCGCCGGCCGAGAATTTTCTTGGCGAGATGCGCTGTCTGCCATCGCAGGCCGCCGCCGATCTGATCAATCACCTGGCGGCGCGCGGACACAGGATTGAAGCCGGGGATTTCATTTCCACCGGCGCGGCATCGGTGCCGCAACCCTTCGCGGCAGGTGATAACGTTCATGCTGATTTCGGGGCGCTTGGTGTCATAGAGCTGGCATTCTGACGGGCCGACGCGCACGTCCGGGGAGGATTGATGAATGACTGATGTGCTGGTGATCTTTGGTCCCAACCTGAATATGCTTGGCACCCGCGAGCCGGAGATATACGGCGCGGACAGCATGGCCGATATCATGGCTGCTGTTGCCGACCGGGCCGCGGATCTTGGCCGACGGGTCGAGATGGTGCAGTCGAATGACGAGGCTGTTCTGGTCACCACCATTCAGAATGCGCGTGAGGACGCGGCGTCAATCCTGTTCAATCTGGCGGCCTACACCCACACATCGGTGGCGCTGCGTGATGCGCTGGCCATGTTTGATGGCCCGAAAGTGGAGGTGCACCTGTCGAACAATGACAGGCGCGAGGATTTTCGCCAGGCCAGCATGACGGCCGGCGTCAGCGATGGCAGCATTGTCGGCTTTGGCAGCGATTCCTTTCTTCTGGGGCTAGAGGCGATACACCGGCTGTTGATCCGCCGCGGTGATAACGGGATGGTCCGGCAGATCATGAATGGAGATATTGGATGACGGGGGACATTCGCCATGTGGCCATCGTCGGGGCTGGCGGGATGGGCGCGCTGTTTGGTGCCATTCTTGCCGAAGGCGGGCTTGAGGTGACGCTTGTCGATACGGATCAGGACCATATCGAGGCCATACGCCGGGACGGGCTTCGCATTTCCGGACTTGGCGGGGACAGGCATCGGCAGATTGCCGTCACGCATGATGCCGCGCGTGTTGAAGAGGCCGATGTCGTGCTGGTGCAATGCAAAGGCACGGCGACCCGCGAGGTTGCGCTTTCGTTGACCCACCTGGCCGATCAAGGTGCCGTTTTCATAAGTTTCCAGAACGGGCTTGGCAATGAGGATGTCCTTGCCGAAATCCTTGGTGTCGAGAATGTCTTTGGTGGGCTGACCGCGATGGCGGGCGCACGGCTGGGGCCGGGTCACATTCGTGATTTCGACAGGGTGCCGTCATATATAGGTGAATGGCGGGGCGGGATGTCGCCGCGGTCCGAGGCCATTGCCACCGCCTTAACCGCGGCCGGGCTGGAGACTCATGCAAGTGCCGACATCAGGGCCGAGATCTGGAAAAAGCTTCTTGGCAACATGACGATGAGTGCGGTGTCCGGCGTGACCGATCTCACCAGCGCCGAGATTCTGCGCGTGGACGCGTTGCGGCAGGTCTGCTTCACCGCGCTTGACGAGGCGATCTCGATTGCGCATTCCCAGGATATCAACCTTGACCGCGAGGCGGTGGTGCGGGGACTGGAGCTGATGACCGCGCCGGGTGGCACCGGCGACAATAAATCCTCGCTTTGTCTCGATGTGCTGGCGCGCCGGCCAAGCGAGATTGAATTCATCTATGGCAAACCGCTGCAGCTTGCCGAAGCTGCCGGTCTGGCGGTTCCCACATTGCGCAGCCTCTATGGGCTGGTGAAGGGTATCGAAACGCATTATGTCGAAGCCGCCGAACGAAAAGGAGCCGTTTGATATGAATTCGCTGCAGGGAAAGACAGCCTTTGTTTCGGGGGGCACCCGTGGCATCGGCCTCGCCATTGCTACAAGGCTGGCGTGTGACGGTGCCGATGTGATGATTGCCGGCAGCAACCCGGCGCATTGCAAGGACGCAACAAACTCCATCGCCACGCAATCGGGTGGCCGGGTTGAATCACACGCCGCCGATCTTCGCACGGTTGATGGCTGCCAGGCGGCGTTTGATGCGCACCAAAGGGCCTTCGGCTGCTGTGATATTTTTGTCCACAGCGCCGGCGCGACAAAGGGTGGTATGTTCCCTGATCAGGATGATGCGGATTTCATCGACGGGTTCGCACTGAAGTTTCATGCCGGGGTCAGGCTGTCGCGGTTGTTCTGGCCGTCGCTCGTCGCTTCGCATGGCAATGTCGTGATGATTGTCGGTGGCGCGTCGCGCACCCCCGATGCCAAATTCATGGTTGGCGGAGCGGTCAATGCGGCGCTGGCGAATTTCACCAAGGCGCTGGCCGGCCAGGGGCTTCAGGATGACGTTAATGTGAACTGGATCAATCCTGGCCAGACCGAAACCGAACGCCTGCAGCAGCTTCTGGCGACACGCGCGCGCGACGAGAATCGCAGCATTGACGAGGTCCGTGCCGAGCGGATGCAGGCCGAGGGCATTCGTCGTCTTGGCCAGCCCGGGGATACGGCCGCGCTTGTCGCCTTCCTGTGTGGTGATGAGGCGCGCCACATTCATGGCGCTGGTATCAGTGTCGATGGCGGCGCGACGAAAGGGTACTTCTGATGGATTTTTCGCCATCCGAAGAACAGCGGCAGCTTGTCGCCACCATCCGCGGCTTCATCAATGACGAGCTGCAACCGCTTGAGGTGCAGGTTGAGGAGGCAGGTCATCTTGCCGGTGATGTGGCTGCGGCGATCCGCGACAAGTCGCGTGCGCTGGGCTTGTATGCTGTCAATATTCCGATCGAGTATGGCGGTGGTGGTCTGTCGGTGCTCGACTGGATGATCGCCGAGGAACAATTCGGCCGGACAAGTGACATCCTGATTCGGCGTGCCTTCGGCAATGTCTATGAAATCCTGCTGGAAGGCACCAAGGCGCAGATCGAGGAATATCTGCTGCCGGCGGTGCGCGGCGAGCGCACATTCTCGGTCGCCTTCACCGAGCCCGAGGCCGGGTCCGACGCCGCCGCCATATCCACCAACGCGGTGCGGCGCGGCGACGGGTGGGTGTTGAACGGTGCCAAGCATTTCATTTCCGACGGGCTGTATTCCGACTTTTTCATCGTCACTGCGGTGACCGACCCGGATGCCGGTGCGCGCGGCATTTCAACCTTCATTCTGGACAAGGGGGTGCCAGGCTTCACCATCGGCCGTGACCAGTCAATGATGGGGCTTCGCGGCACCTCGCATGTTGAGATGCGGTTCGATGACGTTGTTCTGGATGCCGGCCGCCTTCTCGGCAAGGAAGGGCAGGGACTGAAGCTAGCGCTGGCAACGCTTGGCCGGGTGCGTCTGGCACAGGTGTCGGCGCGGGCCGTCGGCAAGGCCGCCATGATCCTCGATTCCTGTCTTTCCTATGCACGCGACAGACGGCAGTTCGGATCCGCGATCGGCGAGTTCCAGCTGGTGCAACAGATGCTTGCCGACTCGGCGATGGAGATCAATGGTTGCCGGCTGGCCCTGTGGCAGACGGCCAGCCGGATTGATTCGGGTGACGAGGCTCGCGGTGCGATTTCGATGCTGAAGGTGCAGGCATCAGAAATGCTGGGCCGTGTTGTCGACCGGGCGGTGCAGATTTATGGCGGTGCCGGCTATTGCCGCGATCTTCCGATCGAACGTTATTACCGCGATGCGCGAATTGGACGGATCTATGACGGCACCTCGGAAATTCACCGCATGGTGATGGCGCGCCAGATGATGAAAGGGGATGTTGGCCTGTTCGACATCTATGAGCAGGCAGGATGACAAAGGTACAGTTTCTATCGGCGGACGAGGCTGCCGCCCTGATCGAGGATGATGCCGTGATCGGGTTGACCGGCGGCGGCGGCGGGCTGGTCGAGGCGAGCGCGCTTCACGCCGCCGTCGAGCGCCGGTTCCTTGATACCGGCCATCCGCGCAATCTGACCTGCATTCATGCGCTGGGGATAGGTGACAGACAGGAACGCGGGATGAACCGCTTTGCGCATGTCGGCATGACGGGCCGGGTTATCGGCGGCCACTGGGTCTGGTCCCCGCGCATGCAGCAGATGGCGCGTGACAACGAGATCGAGGCCTATGTTCTGCCGGGCGGCGTGATCATGCAGTTGATGCGCGAGGTCGCCGCCGGCAGGCCGGGTCTGATCACGCATGTCGGGCTTGGCACTTTCGTTGATCCGCGGCTGGATGGCGGGCGGATGAACGACGCTGCCAAAAAGGACCTGACCGAGATCATCACCATCGACGGGCGCGACTATCTTCGCTATCTGCCCATCCCGGTGACGGTGGCGTTGCTTCGTGGCAGCTATGCCGATGAGGATGGCAACATCTCGCTCGAGGAAGAGCCTGCGAATCTTGATATCTACGCGTTGGCGGCGGCGGCGCACAACAGCGGCGGCAAGGTTATTTTCCAGGTTCGGGGCAAAGTCCCGCGCAACAGCCTCACGGCTCGCGAGGTGCGTGTTCCGGCGGCGCTCGTCGATGCGATCGTCGTCGATGAAACCCAGCAGCAGGGCTACGACGTTGTCTATGATGCGGCGCTGTCAGGCCAGGATCGCCGTGATGATCTGGAGCCGCAGCAGCCGGTTTTCTCGCCGCGGCTGATCATCGCCCGCCGGGCGCAGCAGGAACTTCATGACAATGCGGTGATCAATTTCGGGTTTGGAATCCCCGATCAGATTGCCAAGCTGATCGATCGTGACGGCCATTCAGGGCGCTATTTCCAGACGATTGAACATGGCACCTATGGTGGCAGGCTGATGGATGGCGATCTGTTCGGCTATGCGATGAACCCAAGCTGCATGATCGATGGTCCTTCGCAGTTTGACTTCTATTCCGGCGGCGGGCTGGATATCGCCTTTCTCGGATTTGGCGAGATGGACGCTGCCGGCAATGTCAATGTCTCCAAGCTTGCCGGCAATACGGTCGGGCCCGGCGGCTTCATTGATATCGCCCAGAATGCTCGCAAGGTGGTGTTCTGCGGCACTTTCGATACTGGCGGGACGCGGTTCGAGACCGGTGACGGGACATTGCAGGTCACCACGCATGGCCGCATTGCCAAGCTTGTCGAGTCTGTCGACCAGATCACCTTTTCCGGCCCGCAGGCATGTATTCAGGGCCAGCATGTAGTTTATGTGACCGAGCGCGCCGTGTTCGAATTGCGCGAGGATGGCGTTCACCTTGTTGAGATTGCCCCTGGCATTGATCTACAGGCCGATATCCTTGACCGTATGGGGTTTGCCCCGCGCATGGACACACCTCCGTCGGTGATGAACGGGACCCTGTATTGGGAAGATGTGGTCGATGAAGACAAGGCTGTGAAGATCTGATGGATACGTTCAGAATTGGCCTGATTGGCGCCGGCTCGATTGGCGCCCGCCACATCAAGGCCATCGACGAGGTGGCGCATATAGAGCTTGTCGCGATTGCCGACCCGTCGCCGGCAGCTTCATCGCTTGCGGCGGCGCGCGGTATCCCGGTCTTCGTCGACGCCGACAGCATGCTGTCCGGGGCCGATATCGAGGCTGTGATCATTGCCACCCCGACCGAGCGTCACCACGCCGATGTGATGACGGCGCTCAAACACCGCAAGACGGTGCTGGTCGAAAAGCCGATCACCGCCACCATGGCCGAGGCCGATGAGGTGACGCGCTATGCGGCGGCACAGGGGTGCAAGGTTCTGGTCGGTCATCAGCGGCGCTATTATCCTTGTGCCAGGACAGCGCGGGAGATCATCCGGAGCGGACGCATCGGCAGTTTGATGGCGGTCAGTGGCCAGTGGACAACGCGCAAGGATGATGAATATTACGCGCCGGAATGGCGCCGCGACATCAAGGCCGGCCCGATCCTCACCAACCTGATCCATGAAATCGACATTCTTCGATATATCTGCGGTGATATCACATCGGTATCCGCCGAGATTACCCATCATGATCAACAATTCGCGAAGGAGGATGCCGTCGCCATCAGTCTGAAATTCGCCAATCAGGCTGTGGGAAGCTTTCTTCTCTCGGACCGCACGCCAACACCCTGGACCTGGGAAATGGCGCTTGGCGAGAATGTGAAATTCCCGAAGACAGGGATGAACGCCATCCGGTTTCTTGGCACGCGCGGGGCGCTGGAGTTTCCAAATCTGGTGCTGTGGCGGCACAGCGAGGAGAATGGCAACTGGCATCACAAAATCAGACCGGAGGTGATCGAGACACCTTTCATCGACGCCTATATCGCGCAGTGTGAGCATCTCTGCGCCGTGGCGCGCGGGCTTGAGGAACCGATTATCGACGCGCTGAATGGCAGCCGGTCGCTCGACGCGACGCTGGCGGCGGCACGTGCGGCGGGCGACGGGACAAGGATCACCTTGTCACAGGGCGGGGATCAACAGGATGGGCTTTCATAAGGGAGAAAGGGCAGATGACAGATTTCTATCTTGATATTGGCGATTCAACGAGCTTCACCAAGACGGTTTCGGAAAGCGATGTCTATCAGTTTGCTGGCATCACTGGCGATTTTTCGCCAAACCATGTCAACCGCGTCTATATGGAGAAATCCTCCTATGGCCGCCTGATGGCGCATGGCGCGCTTCTCGT
>CAJWDO010000013.1 GCA_913031555.1 uncultured Alphaproteobacteria bacterium
GGCCGAAGCACATCGAATTGTCGTAGAAGATGCCCGACACTGCTGGCTCAGCCATTGTCGGCAGCGCGGCGAAAGCATCATGTTGACTCGCCAGCCGCGTTGTCGAAACCCCTGTTTGACCCCACGCCACCGAAGACACAAGCAGCCATGCCACAAGACTGCCGACAAGCGTCATATGGGAACGTGTTGAGCGGTCTGGTCTGTTATCGGGCATACGCCTCATGAGCAACATTCATGCCATTTGGAATGCCGCGGCATTGAGGCGGAAACCCAGCCGGACAATCAGACGCGAAACAGGGTCTCCGTGACGTCGGTCAGATCCTCGTCCCAGAAAGCATGTTTCTTCATAAAGCTGAAATCAACATCGAAACAGGCGGCCATCGCGGCGCAATAGATCGACCGCGCATCAACGGTGGCGTTCAGATCCTGACCTTCGAACATATCCTTTGAGCGCAGGCCAGGCCAGTCGGCATGGATCTCGGCCTTTTTGACCAGGCCACCAGCCATCAGGATGGCCGTACCATAGCCATGCTCGGTGCCATAGCCGCCATTCTGCTCAACCTTCCGGCCAAACTCGGTCAATGTCATGATCAGCGTATTGTCATAGGCATCACCGAGATTGTCCTTCAGCACCGACAGCACCCTGTCGTAATTGTTCAGCTGTTCGCCATGCTCACCATCACTGCCGCCCTGCGCGGCATGCGTATCAAATCCGTCAAGGTCAAAGACAGCGATCCGCGGCCCATCCTCACGCGACAGCTCATCCGCCGCCACCTTCGCCAGTTCATGAGCTTCATTGTCGCCATGCTGGACCATCATCGCGGCGGGACGGTGCCTGATCCTGTCCAGTGTATGCGCCAGATCGGACCCCGGAGTGTAGGAGGCCTGAATGCTTTCAAGCGCTGAATTTGATGGCATGCGCATATAGGTCGGGAAATAATTGTCGAGGCCGGTGCTGCCCCGCAGCAGCAGAGGCATCGGAAGCGACACGGCCAGCCCGTCAAGCTCGGCGGCGTCCATGCCCCGGCCAAGCCAGCCGGTCTTTTCGGCATAGGCGATATGCGCACCTGTCTCCATCAGGTTCTGGCCATCGAAATGCGACCGACCCGTATAGGGGATGGAGGTTGCGTGATAGACCGCGGCGGTGCCTTCCCGCCAGCATTCGTGAAACGCCTCCAGCCGCGGGTGAAGGTTGAAATCCGAGGTCAGCTTCTTTGCACCCTCGACGATGATGTCGGGGCGCGCCTTCTTCATCTGATTGTCGCGCGGCTGCACCGCGGTCAGGCCGTCCATACCGCCACGAAGCATGATGACGACGAGGTTGCGCTTGGTCAGCCCGGCGGCGCGGGCGTTGAACAGCGGCGATCCCACAAGCGTGAGCGATCCACAGGCGGCGATGAATTCTCGTCTGTTCACTCTCATACCTTCAACATCCATTCGCAGGGAAACAGATAGACGCCATCGGTGCGGGTGGCGGAATACTCTGCTGGACCGCTACCCCTACACGCCTTCATATAGTCAATAACAGCAGCGGCATTGTCGAAATTGTTCGCAATCGATTTTTAAAGCGGCGGGAGGGGTAAGGTTTTTTCCGCCATCCGTTTCGCCGCCGCAAGCCGCCGGATCAGCAATTCCGGTGACAGCCATTCTGCCTCGGTGTCGGGCCAGCCATTCGGCTGTGCTGGCCGATAGGGATGATGTCCCATCTCCCACATCAGCGATCGCGGCCTGTTCAAATGGCCGCGTGGCTTATTCTTGAAATCATATGTCATTTCAGCCGGTGTCGGCGGCCAGGGCGCCGTGCCAAGCTTGACGCTCTGCAGGAACCAGACTTCCGGATTCAGAAACTTCCTGTGCGTTCCGGTGTGCGCATAGACCACCCTGATCAAAGCCTTGTAGACAGCCGGAAGATAGCCGTTTGTTTCCTGCCAGGCGCTGATCACCGGTGCCACCATTTCTGGCGTCACGTCATCACTCACAAAATGACGAACAAGCTTTGTCGAGATGAACTCGGCGCACATTGGGTGGGCGCACAGATCCTCGATGACATCGATCAGCTTGCTTTTTGGACTGAGGCCGCGCTGCTTGTATGTCTTGCCGAGAACCACATGATTGCCGGGCTCATGATTCTCGGCGGTGAACCTGACCGGATTGCACTCTTCGCGCTTCTTTGACCAGCGATGTTCCCACCCCGCCATCACATAGGACAGCGACACCACATCCTGCTGTGTATATCCGGCCGCCGGCGACACCGTATGAAGTTCCAGCAATTCGCGTGCGTGATTTTCATTCACCGTGGCCGGCTTGCCACGTTGCCGGCGCCTCATGCCACGCTTTGAATTGGGGCCGACGGATTCGCTGTTATCCAGATGATGGATCATCGTCCATGACGTGGTGACGGCCTTTACCATGTCGGTAAAACTGCCGCACATGTTCGGCCGGATGATCTCGCGCGTGTAGGCGCCGGTGTTCCAGGACGCAAGAAGGTCCTTTTCGGCGATTGCGAAGTGATTGTGCCAGAACAGCCACAGCCGTTCGAACACCGGGGCCTCGGAATGCAGTGCCGTGTTGTGGCGAATGGCGATATCCAGGCTTTCGTAATATTTCTGCCCGGTTTCCCAGCGGAGCCGGGTTTTCGCCTCGCGATAGGCTTTCCGGTCACCCTTGAATTTCTTGCGGATCACCCGGCGATCCGTATAGACGAATTTCGCCCGCTCATCGAGAAGATGCTCGGCTGTTGGAATGTCACCATCCCAGACCAGCGGTGGCACCGTTTCAACCTGCGCGTCGGCCCAGGCAACCGGATCCTCTGGCACGGTGTCGTCAGGGCCGAGGCCAAATCCCATCTTTCGAAAAAAATTCCGCTTCATAACAAAAAGATGCACCAACCCGGAACGGCTGCCAAGTTGGCAAATTGCCAACTGGGGCCGCGATATTTGACATAATGATGGATGGACCTGCCAATTTGGCTGCCGGCGCGGACACCAGGGAACTGGCGCTAGACCTCGAGCAGTTTTTCAACCGCAAGCGTGATCACATGGCCAAGCGCGATGTGTGATTCCTGAATATGCATCGTCACACTGCTTGGCACCGCCAGAAGGATGTTGGCATGGTCGGCAAGCTTGCCGCCATCCTCACCGGTCATGGCGATGGTCTTTATGCCCATTTCCCGCGCCGCGCCGCAGGCCGCGACCACATTGGCCGAATTACCGCTGGTCGAAATGCCGATCAGCACGTCACCTTCATTGCCAAGCGTTTCAACCTGACGGCTGAACACGCCTTCATAGCCAAAATCATTCGCATAGGCCGTCAGAAAAGATGTGTCAGTCGTCAGCGCCAGCGCCGCCAGCCCTGCACGCGGCCGGCGATGATCAAGTGTGGCGACGAACTCTGCCGCCAGATGTTGGGAATCACCGGCTGAACCGCCATTACCGCACAGCATCAGCTTGCCACCAGCCTGTAGCGCGTCGGCAATCATCCGTGCCGCCTCCATGGCAGGGTCACTGCAATGATCGGCTGTCAGGTGTTTCACCTCGGCAGATTTCAGAAGGATCTCTCGAAGCGAGTCTGTATTGAATGAAGGCATGTCTCACCTGCTGGGTTTGAGTGGCGACGTGATATCTTAACTGCCTGATATCTTGACCGGCGTAATCGGCACGGCTATCCATGCCTACCAATACCGATCTGCCCCTGCAAGGATGACCTGATGATCAAGAAAGCCATCTTTCCGGTTGGAGGCCTTGGCACACGGTTCCTTCCCGCCACAAAGGCGATGCCAAAGGAAATGCTGCCTGTGGTCGACAAGCCTCTGATCCAATATGCGGTGGAAGAGGCAGCGGCAGCGGGGATTGAGGAATTCATTTTCGTTACCGGGCGCAACAAGACCGCTATCGAAGATCATTTCGATCATTCCTTCGAACTTGAGGCGGCTCTAAAGGCCAAGGGCAAGAGCGACGCGCTGAGCCTTGTCAAGGCGATGATGCGTGGTCCCGGAGCGGTGCAATATGTCAGGCAGCAGCAAGCCGCCGGCCTCGGGCATGCCGTCTGGTGCGCACGCCATCTTGTCGGCGATGATCCGGTGGCTGTTCTTCTGGCTGACGATCTGATCCTCGGCCAGAGCTGCGTCAGGGAAATGATCGAGGCCTATGACGGCGGCAATATGGTCGCTGTCATGGATGTACCACGCGACCAGACAGGCGCCTATGGCATTATCACACCGGGCGGTGATGACGGCCATGTGGTCGATGTTCGGGGGCTGGTGGAAAAGCCAAGGCCAGATAAGGCTCCTTCGACAATCGGTGTTGTCGGCCGTTACATCATCACACCCGAAGTCTTCACCACACTCGACAGTCAGGAACGTGGCGCCGGCGGTGAGATTCAGTTGACCGACGCTCTTGCCAAGCAGATTGGCAGCACGCCTTTCAAGGGTCTGCGGTTTTCCGGTGAACGATTTGACTGCGGGTCAAAAATCGGATTCCTGCAGGCGAACATTGCCTTCGGCCTCGCCGACGGGGCCCTGGAAAGCGATCTGCGAGACTGGATAACGAAAAGGCTGCCATGAAACACCACATCTTCGACGCGACAATCCTGCGCGCCTACGACATCCGTGGAATTCACCGGCAGACCCTGCATGATGATGATGCATTTGCCATCGGCCATACCTTTGCCGTGATGCAGCAGGATCGCGGCTTTGGGCCACGGGTTGCTGTGGGGCGTGATGGCAGGCTGTCCTCGCCGGCACTCTCTTCAGCGCTTATCGACGGTCTGCAAGCGGGCGGCGGCGAGGTGATTGATATTGGCTGCGGCCCGACGCCGATGCTGTATTTCGCGGCGCATGAGCTTGATACAGGCGGTGCCATTCAGGTGACAGGAAGCCATAATCCGCCGACACATAACGGATTCAAGATGGTGATGGGTGGTCATTCCTTCTTTGGTGATGACATCCTGGCGCTTGGTGAGACAAGCCGCGCCGGCCTGAGTATGCGCAGCGGTGGCAAGGTGGCATCGGAGGATGTTCAGCCAGTCTATATCGACCGACTTGCCGCGAAAGCCCGGGCATCGGGGCTGTCCGTTGTGTGGGATTGCGGCAACGGCGCCAGTGGCCCGGTAACCGAGGCGCTTGTCAGCCGGCTGGAAGGACATCACAAGGTGTTGTTCCCGGAAGTCGACGGAACCTTCCCCAACCATCACCCGAACCCGGTGGACCCGGAGACGCTGGACATTCTGCGCGCCGAGGTTGCCGACGCCAGAGCCGACCTTGGCATCGGCTTTGATGGTGACGGTGACCGCATCGGCGTGATCGATGCCACCGGGCGCCAGGTGCCGGGCGATTTCCTGACCGCCTATCTGGCGCAGGATATTGCTCCACGCCATGCAGGCGCACCAATAATTCTAGACGTCAAATCCTCCGAAGCCGCGCTGCGATTGATCACAGACTCCGGTGGCAAGGCTGAAATCTGGAAGACTGGCCATAGCCATATGAAGCGAAGGATGAAGGATATCGGCGCGCCGCTTGCCGGCGAGATGTCAGGTCATATCTTCATCAAGGATGGGTATCTTGGTTTTGATGATGCCATCTATGCCGGGGTGCGGGTCATCAGCCAGATGGTCGAATCCGGCCAGTCAATCACCGCCTTCATGGACTCCCTGCCGGTCCAGCATGCCACTCCAGAACTTCGCATCGACTGTGCAGACACGCAAAAATTCGGCACCATGGATCAGATCCACAATCATGTCCTGAACCGGCATGACGAAGGCAATGTCAATGCCATTGACGGTGTCAGGGTACGTTCGGCCGATGGATGGTGGCTGATTAGGGCCTCGAACACCGAGGCCGCGCTGGTCGCCCGCGCCGAAGCTGGCAGTGCCATCGGGCTTGAACAGCTGATTGACGAGATTCAAACAACGCTGAATGCCGCCGGGCTTGAATGGCAGCGCCCCTGAAGCAACGCAATTGGCTCATCACGCGTAACTGAACGGCGGAATGTCGCAAGAACCTTGGCAATATGACTTGCAGCAATTATGCTTGACCGCCCGACCTCCCGGACTATCCACACCTTGGAGACTATGATGCCCAACTACGTCGCCCGCGGTGACCTGTCGGTCGCTGCGGAGCTTGCCGATTTCGTCGATAACCAGCTGTTTGACGGCATAGATATCACACCTGCTCACTTCTGGTCGGGATTTGACGCGGCCGTTCATCGTCTGGCGCCGCGCAACCGCGAGCTGCTGGCCGAGCGCGACAGCATGCAGGCACAGATCGACCAATGGCACCGCGACAATGCCGGTCCAGGCATCAATGCCGATGCCTACACCGCGTTTCTGTCCGAAATCGGCTATTTGGTCGAGGAGGGCCCGGATTTCAGCATCGATACCTCTGGCGTTGACCCAGAGATCGCCAGCATCGCCGGGCCGCAGCTTGTTGTGCCGATCACCAACGCCCGTTATGCGCTGAATGCCGCCAATGCCCGCTTTGGCAGTCTCTACGACGCCTTTTATGGCACCGATGCCATTCCGACCGATGGCGATGCCGGTGGTGCCGGCTATGACCCGGTCCGCGGTGGCAAGGTTATCGCCCGCGTTCGCGCCTTCCTCGATGAGACCTTCCCCCTTGCCGGGGGTAGCTGGCGTGATGTTTCGGCGCTGGCCATTGTTGATGGCGCGCTGAGGCTGCATTGCAGCGATCCTGCCGCTGCCTGCGGCCTGACGGATGAGGACGCCTTTGCCGGATATGGCGGCGATGCCAGCGCGCCGGAGATGTTGGTGCTCCGCAATAACGGGCTCCATATCATCATCAAGATCGACGGCGCCGGTGCCATCGGGCGCGACGACGCGGCGGGGATCAACGACATTATCGCGGAATCAGCGCTGTCCAGCATCATGGATTGCGAGGATTCGGTGGCGACGGTCGACGCCGAGGACAAGGTACTTGCCTATACCAACTGGCTTGGCCTGATGCAGGGTACGTTGCAGGAAACCTTCACCAAGGGCGAGCGTAACATCACCCGCAGGCTTGCCGAGGACATTGCCTATAATGCAGCCGATGGCGGCACAGCTCATCTCAAGGCGCGGGCGCTGATGCTTGTTCGCAATGTCGGCCATCTGATGACAAACCCGGCGATCAGACTGTCCGATGGCAGCGATATTCCCGAGGGTATCATGGATGCGTTCATGACCGTCGCCGCGGCGCTCGCCGATCTGAAGGCGGGACGAAATTCGGCTACCGGATCGGTCTATATCGTAAAGCCTAAAATGCACGGCCCGGACGAGGTTACCTTCGCCGGCGAGATCTTCAGCGCCGTCGAGGCGGTGCTTGGACTGCCAACCAACACCATCAAGATGGGGATTATGGATGAAGAACGCCGGACAACGGTCAATCTGAAGGAATGTATCCGCACCGTGAAATCACGCGTCGTCTTCATCAATACCGGTTTCCTCGATCGCACCGGTGACGAAATCCACACCTCGATGGGAGCCGGCCCAATGATCCGAAAGGCGGACATGAAAGGCGCGACCTGGATTGGCGCCTATGAGGACTGGAACGTCGATGTCGGCCTTGCCTGTGGGCTGGCCGGTCGCGCCCAGATCGGCAAGGGCATGTGGGCAATGCCTGACCTTATGGCCGACATGCTTGAGCAGAAAATCGGTCATCCCATGGCCGGCGCGAACTGCGCCTGGGTGCCGTCGCCAACCGCGGCCACACTTCACGCATTGCATTATCACAAGGTGGATGTCGCCGCTCGCCAGGCGGACCTTGCCAACCGCACCCCGGCGCGGCGCGAGGATATATTGTCTGTGCCGGTGGCAATCCGGCCAAACTGGTCTGATCAGGACATTCGCGAGGAGCTTCGCAACAATGCGCAGGGCATCCTCGGCTATGTCGTCCGCTGGGTCGATCAGGGTGTCGGGTGCTCGAAAGTGCCAGACATTCATGATGTCGGATTGATGGAAGACCGCGCGACATTGCGAATCTCCTCGCAGCATATCGCCAACTGGCTGCATCACGGCGTCTGTGACGAGGCTACGGTGATGTCGGTGATGCAGGAAATGGCGGCGGTTGTCGATCGCCAGAACGTCGGTGACGGCGCCTATTCACCGATGGCACCGGACTTTGACTCATCAGTGGCGTTCCAGGCGGCGTGTGACCTTGTCTTCCGCGGCAAGGAACAACCCTCGGGCTACACCGAACCGGTTCTTCATGCGCGCCGGCTTGAAAAGAAAGCGCGGGATGTCCTTTAACGCCGATCCCTTCATCTCAAAGACACCGGGCTTTCCAAAAGAAGGCATCACTTTCTATGACATCAGTCCAATCCTCGAGGATGCCTGGGCACTTCGCCAGTCAATGGCGGCGCTTACCGACCTTGCCCGCCCCATGCAACCCGACATCATCGCCGGTGTTGATGCGCGCGGCTTTCTGTTCGCACTGCCACTGGCACTGTCGATGGAATGCGGCATGGTCATGATTCGCAAATCCGGCAAGCTTCCCGGTGAATTGATAGAGCATTCCTATGCGCTGGAATATGGCGAGGCACGACTGTCGATCCAGGCCAGCCGGCAGCTTCACGACCGGCGGGTGGTTCTGTGTGACGATCTTCTGGCCACTGGCGGCACTCTGGATGCGGCAGCGCAGCTGGTTGACCAGTGCGGTGGCATTCTGGCCGGAGCTGTCTGCGTCATCGAACTGACCGGTTTGAAGGGACGACAGCGCCTTGACTGCCCAGTGGCGGCCCTGCAAACCTACGAATTCTGATCTGGCGGCATGACGCCGCCATGATGATGACGTAGGAGGGAAAGGATGCGCCTCAGCCGCCGGCTGATCGCCTGGTCACTCTATGACTGGGCCAGCTCACCCGTTCCGACGCTGCACGCCACCTTCATCTTTTCGGTCTTTTTCACCACCGCTGTCATGCCCGAGGGTGGCACCGCCGCCTGGGCCTGGATGACATCGGCGAGCGCTCTTGCCGTCGCCATATCAGCGCCGCTCCTTGGCCGCTTCGCCGACGGGCGGGGTGCGGTCAGGACATGTCTTGCCATCACGACGGCCATAGGCGCTCTGGCCACTGCCGGATTGTGGTTTGTCGAACCTGACATCTCCTTCGCCATGCTGGCGCTTGGCCTGTCGGCAGTGTCGATTTTCGCCATGGAGATCAGCTTTGTCTTCTATAACGCGATGCTGCCATCGGTCGCGCGGGAGAATGAATTCGGGCGGGCCTCGGGATTTGCCTGGGGGCTTGGATATGCCGGCGCCATCGTAGCGCTGGCAATTGTCCTGCTGCTGTTCGTCCTTCCCGATCATCCGGCATTTGGCGTCAGCACCGAAGGCGCTGGCCATATCCGGATCACCATGTGTTTTGCGGCGCTGTGGCTGTGCCTGTTTGCGATACCTGTGTTCGTCCTTGTCCCGGCACCGCCGGCGGCGCGTTCGTCCGTACCGTTCCTCGCCGGCCTGAAGGACAGCCTTCGCATCGCCATGGCCATTCCCGGAATGCCACGCTTCCTGCTGGCCAGAATGCTGTTCGCTGACGGGCTGGTCACGCTGTTTGCCTTTGGCGGGATTTACGCCGCCACCGTGTTCGGCTTTTCCCAGACGATGGTTCTTGTCTTTGGGATCATTCTCAACATCACCGCCGGGATTGGCGCGGCGCTTGGCGGCGTGGCGGATGACAGGTTCGGGGCTATCCGGGTCATGCGTGGTTGTCTCGTGGCGCTCGCGGCGCTTGGGCTGATGGCCATTCTGGCGCCTGGCGAGGCTGTTTTCTGGGCCGCCGGCGCAGCGCTTGGCCTGTTTATTGGCCCGTTACAATCATCGGCCAGGGCCTATGTCGCGCGGCGCGCACCGCCCGACCAGCGCGCCAGCCTGTTCGGCTTGATGATGTTCTCCGGCAAGGCGACAAGCTTTATCGGGCCTCTGCTTTACGGTGTGCTTGTCACAATTACAGGAAGCGATCGCGCCGGAATGGCGATTGTCATTGTGCTGATGCTGGCGGGCTGGATGGTGATGCCGCGTCGCTAGGGAATCAATCGCCCGAATTGTGCGCCGGGTGTTCCGCAGCGCGGATCTGGTCGCGGAAACTGTCAATCAACACATCCTTGCCACCGCGGCTGATATGCCAGAAGGTCCATCCATTGCAGGAGGGAAGCGACTGCAGTTTTGCGCCAAGGCTATGGATCGACCCGCTTTCCTTGCCGTCGGTAACCAGAGATCCGTCTGCGCGGACCCGTGCCGTGAACCGTTTTCTGGTATCAAACAGAACGTCACCCGGCTTGATAAGGCCGCGCTCGATCAGGCTGCCAAACGGCACTTTCGGCTTGGCACGCTTCGGTTCGGTGGCGAGAAGGTCGGGCGAGGCGATCGGCGTTACCGCGTCCACACGCTCACGCGCCAGAGCCGCATAGGCCGGGTCCTGTTCGATCCCGATGAAATGACGGTTCAGCCGCCTGGCCACGGCGCCGGTGGTGCCACTACCAAAAAACGGGTCAAGAACAACATCGCTGCGATTGGTCGAGGCAAGAAGCACACGCGCCAGCAGAGATTCGGGTTTCTGCGTCGGATGCGCCTTACGCCCGTCAGTCTTCAGCCTTTCGGCGCCGGTGCAAATCGGCAATTCCCAGTCCGAGCGCATCTGCACGTCATCATTCAACGCCTTCATGGCCTCATAATTGAAGGTATGGCGCGTGTTTTGCGACCGTGCCGCCCAGATCAAGGTTTCATGCGCGTTGGTAAAGCGCCGTCCCCTGAAATTCGGCATCGGGTTGGTTTTCCGCCACACAACATCATTCAGGATCCAGAAATCAAGATCCTGCAGAATCCGGCCAAGGCGGTAGATATTGTGATAGCTGCCAATAACCCACAACGCGCCATCCGGTTTCAGGACGCGGCGCGCCTCGGCAAGCCACGCCGCCGAAAATTGGTCATAGGCGGCAAAGGAGTCAAACTTGTCCCAAGCGTCATCAACACCATCGACCGCTGAATGGTCCGGGCGAGTCAGGTTGCCACCAAGCTGCAGATTATAGGGGGGGTCGGCGAAGACAAGATCGACGCAAGCCGCCGGAAGCTTTTTCAGCTCTTCGAGGCAATTTCCCTCAATGACAATGTTCTTTTTGACGCCTGCCACCCGTTTTTCCATTTCTTTCAGCGTGTTGACAACACAACAAGACGAGCAAAGCCCCCGCAAGTCAACCACCGGTGTGCGGCTTTTCTTGCCATCACAATATCTGGTGTAAAGCCCTGCGGAGGACTGATTATCTAGTGATGGGGCGTTTGCAAATTCCATGCCCGGTGCATGAATGAGATACGGTTTGTTAATAATTCCACCGGTGTGTCGCGGCTACAGGCCGTAAGTAAGGATCCTTCAGGATGCCTCCGCCAAGGCGCGACGAACCGGTGCGAAGCTGCGCCGGTGATGCGGCGTGACGCCAAGCGACGCCAGCCCCTGTTGATGCGCCTTCGTGCCATATCCCATGTTGGTCTCCCAGCCATAGCCGGGACAGTCGGCGGCAAGACCAAGCATGATCCGGTCACGCTCATGCTTGGCGATCACAGAGGCGGCGGCGATGCTGAGACAGCGCGAATCACCTTTCACCACGGTCTGCGCCGGTAGTGCCAGATCCGGCATCTGATTGCCGTCGATCAACACCTGCGCCACCTCACCGACCCCGTCCTCCTGCAGGCGGATAGCAAGCGCCTGCGCCACCGCAACCATACCGGCAAGCGTTGCGTTCAGAATTCCGTCGCGATCAATCGTTTCTACCGGGACCGAGATGACGGCATACCGGTGCGGCGGCGCCGTGAGGGTCGCATGGAAGGCGGCACGCCGCGCGGCGTTCAGCTTCTTGGAGTCATCAAGGCCGGGGACAAGCGCCCGGAGCGCCGTCACATCAAGCCAGCAGGCGGCGATCGTCACCGGACCGGCCCAGGGGCCGCGGCCAGCTTCATCAATGCCGATCACCGGACCGGCAAAACCGGACTCGATGGACAGGTCCGGCATCACCCGCTACGGCGGGTTGTCGACGATTCGGTCAGGCGTGGCATGATCTCTACGAAATTGCAGGGCCGGTGGCGTATATCGAGCTGATAGCGCAGAATGTCGTCCCAGCCATCACGGCATCCCGATGGCGAACCTGGGAGGGCGAACATATAGGTGCCGCCGGCCACGCCGGCGAGGGCACGCGTCTGTACGGTCGAAGTGCCAATCTTGGCAAAAGACAGATAGCGAAACAGCTCACCAAAGCCCGGAATGTCCTTTTCGACAACGCTGGCGAAGGCCTCGGGTGTGCTGTCACGCCCGGTCAGCCCGGTGCCACCGGTGGTGATCACCACATCGATGCCGGCATCGGCGATCCAGTCCTGAAGCTGTGGGACGATCCTGTCCACATCATCAGTCATGATCAGGCGAGCGGCCAGCACATGGCCATCCTCTTCGATCCGCGAGGCCAGCAGATCACCCGAACGGTCATCCTCGGGCGTGCGGCTGTCGGAAACGGTCATCACCGCGATATTGACCGGCTGGAAAGCGACCGACATGTCGAGACGATCGGTGTTGCGTGCCATCAGGGACTCCCTCGCAGGCGGGCGTCATGCCCCGCGTTACTAGTCTAGCACCGGCGGTGTGAACAGCGAAACAAAACGGCCCTGGCCACCCGCGGCCAGTTCGCGCAGTTCCGGCGCCGGCTCGCCAAGCTGCATGCGATAAAGGGCGAGGTTGCTGATCACATTCTTGATGTAGTGGCGAGTCTCACGCGCCGGAATTGATTCAATCAGCAGATACGGATCATCCTGGTGATCAACCCGCGCCAACCATTTACGTAGATTTCCGGGCCCACCATTATAGGCCGCAAGCAGCCGCACGATCGACCGGTCGATCAACGGTTCCTTCAACAGCTTGTTGATGTAGGCTTGCCCGATTTCCAGATTGCGGTGCGGGTTCAACAACAGATGCTTGTCACGATTGCGATAGGCCCGGTTCTTGGTCACGAAAGACGCTGTCGAGGGCATGATCTGCATCAGCCCCGCGGCGCGCGCGCGGCTTTTCGCGCGTGGATTGAAACCCGATTCCTGACGTGAGATCGCCCAGACAAGCGCCTGATCAACGGAAAATTCGACGTCATAGCGCGGGATCGGATAAATCGCGCCGAACCAGATCCGCCCCTTGTCGCGCCGCAACAGCTCGCCAGCCCGGTAGGCAAGACCCGCCATGCCATGATCTATCGTGAAACGAAGCGCCGATTCCTGCATGGTCTCCGGCATGTCAAGCCAGAGATAGCGCATCTCACGCTCGGCGTCATTGACCCGCCCGACCTGCAAAAGGGCGAACAGCCGCTGCCCACCAGGGCGGGCCGAAAGCCAGTCAAGAAAGCCGTCATCATAGCGCGGCAGGTCGAATGTCAGGTCGAAATCCTGACCAAGAATCTGTCGCGCCATGACGCCGTAGAAGCTGTGAAGTTCACGCGCGGCGATCTCGAGATAGCGAACCGCCTCACCGGGGCGGCCCTCACGCATTTCGGCGCGGTGTGCCCAGAAGGCGGCTGCGCTGCGAAGCGAGGCGAACAACTGGTCATCATCGGCAAGCGTGCGGAAAAAGCTCCCGGCAAGTTCGGTCTGGCCACTCCGCCACGCGGCAAGCCCACCAGCCCAATACGCCATGAAGGCGCCATCACGCGCCGCGCCAATGCCGTGCCGGGCCTGCCGGATCGCCTTGTCATCAACACCGAAAATGAAATAGGCATGGGCAATCTCACCACGAAGCTGGCCCTCTTCCTGCTTTGTCAGGTAGCGCCGATTGCTTTCATTCTCGACCACCTCAAGCGCCCCGGTTGGCCAGCCGCGACGGATCGCACGGCGCACCTCGCGGGCCACCCGCCTTGTTGTGCGCGGCGAGGTCCGTCCGCCCGTATACATCGGGATCCGCGGACGGTAACTGCTGCCACTGCTCAGCCCATAGCCGTTCAGATAGCCGGGTTTCGGTGATTTTGGCGCAGCGGCATTTTTCGGCCGGCGTTTTTTCGCCAGCCAGAATATACGGCTGGCATCGGGATGGTCGTTATAGGCTTTCAGCCAGGATGACAGCTGCCCATAAGTCGAGCGCCAGGCAGTCGGGTGAAGATAACGCTGCGACAGCAGATGCCCACGCAGGATGTCGTTGTCCAGCCGGAACATCTCACGCGTGGCCTGCTTCATCCGGCCAATTTCCTGAAGGTGGAACAGGCGCTGATACTGTGCCACGTCATAGTCGCTGAGCGGGGCGGGCAAATCCTGCTGCGAGGCCGCCTGCGACGGCGCTGCCGGCAGCCAGATCAACAGGACCAGAAAGCCCGAAAGACATGTTTTCAGCAACACGGCGCGCATGGCGATCTTCCGACTCGGTCCATCAATGGGGTCGCACCTTATCCGAGTTTGCCGGCAAGAGCCACCAGATCCGCAAAGGCAAGCCGCTTTTGCGCCGGCGAGCGGCACAGATAGGCGGGGTGCAGCGTTGCCAAAGTCGGGCGCGCGGTGCCATCGCCATAGTCAATGTCATGCCAGCGACCGCGCAGTTTCAGAATGCCGCCACCCGGCGGCAGCATCGTCTTTGCCGTGACCCCACCAAGAAGAAGAAGCATCTCCGGCGTGGCGAGTTGCACATGGCGATACAGAAAGGGAAGCAGAAGCGCCATTTCCTCAGCCGTTGGCGTGCGATTGCCAGGCGGGCGCCACGGGATCAGCGGCACGATATAAATATCGGCGCGGGACAGGCCGATTGAGGCCAGCATCCGGTCAAAAAGCTGGCCGTCCGACCCGACAAGCGGCAGGCCGACCCTGTCCTCGTCGCGGCCAGGAACATCGCCGATCACCATCAGCCTGGCGCCAGGATTACCATCGGCGAAAATCATGTTGCTGGCGGTGTGTTTGAGCGCGCATCCATCCAGCGCCGCCAGCGCATCGCGCAGACCCTCGAGGCTGGTGATCCCCGCAAGCGATGCTGGCTGGCCAGATGGCGGTGGCGATGAAGAGGTGGCGGCCGGCTCGACGGTTTCGGCGGCGGCACCTTCAGGGGGGTTGGCGGGATCTTGTGCCTGGTTGCCCGACTGGCCAGCTGGTGATGCCTGTCCCGATAATGTCTTTTCCGGCAATATGAGGTCCGCCATCGACAGCCCCTCATCGGGTGCCGGCTTGTCGAGCAGGATCTCGTCGATTCCCATGGCGTGCTGCCAGGCAAGCGCTTCGATCAGAGCCGTTCGATCATGCGAATTCGCTACCATGTCATTTTCCGTCGAATTCCTGACTATCCGGTTGCGCCAAAAAGGCAACTATTGCGCTGTTCACTGGTACCATATAACCAGAAACTGCAATGATAAGAAAAGTCCCGGCAATGGCCAGAACCGGGCGGGGGTGCGAAAATGGAACGTGAAGCAATGGAATTCGATGTCTTGATCGTTGGCGGCGGGCCGTCCGGCCTGTCAGCGGCGATCAGGTTGAAGCAGCTTGCAGCGGAGGCCGGGCGCGATCTCGAGGTCTGTCTGATCGAAAAGGGCAGCGAAGTTGGCGCACATATCCTGTCGGGCGCCGTTCTCGAGCCTCGAAGCCTGAATGAGCTTCTTCCCGACTGGCAGGAACGTGGCGCACCGCTGGACACGCCGGTTACAGCCGACAAATTCATGTTCCTCACCGAAACCGGCGCCATCCGGATGCCAACGCCACCTCAGATGAACAATCATGGCAATTACATCATCTCGCTTGGCAATTTCTGCCGCTGGCTTGGCGAGCAGGCCGAGGCGCTTGGCGTTGAAATCTATCCCGGCTTCGCCGCCGCCGAGGTGCTTTATGATGACACAGGCGCCGTTTGCGGTGTTGCCACGGGGGATATGGGCATTGGCAAGGATGGTGAGCCGACCGATATGTTCATGCGCGGCATGGAGCTTCACGCCAGGCAGACAATTTTCGCCGAGGGGTGTCGCGGTCACCTGACGAAGACACTGTTTGACACATTCGATCTTCGCGAAGGCAAGGACCCGCAGACATTCGCCATCGGGATCAAGGAGCTGTGGGACATCGATCCCGAGAAATCAAAGCCCGGCACTGCCT
>CAJWDO010000014.1 GCA_913031555.1 uncultured Alphaproteobacteria bacterium
CGCCTTGCGCTCTCCGAGACGCGCTATGTGTCCTCGCATCACACCCCCTCTGTTTGGGGGGCCTCCTTACCGTTCCGTGCTCTTCTTACTTCGCCGGGAGGTTTGATCCTCGCTTCCCGGGCCCGGCTCCTGTCCGGGCATACCCCGATCACGTCATGGGGATTCCCACGCGACCCCATGGTTTCGTGCCCTTCGAGGCTGCGCTCCACAATCGCATTCTGGAGTACAGTCTCGACGTCGCCGACGTGTTGCTTCGACACCGTAAGCTCGTGCTCTTCGAAAACCCGCCGCCGCGGCGGCCGGGATCGAGATCACCGGCGCCGATGCGGCGCGGGTCGAGACGATGCGGATTTACGGGATGAAGCTTGGCATGGCGTTCCAGATCATGGATGACGCGCTGGATTACGCCGCCTCGGCCGATGATATGGGCAAGAATGCCGGCGATGATTTCGCCGACCAGAAAATCACCCTGCCGACGATCCTGGCCTGGCAGGACGCCGATGCCGGGGAGCGTGATTTCTGGCAGCGCACGCTTGGCGCCGCCGATTTCACCGATGGTGATCTTGCCACCGCGCAGGGCATTCTGGCCCGGCATGATTCGATGAACCGCGCCATCACCATCGCCCGCGATTTCGCGGCTGAGGCCGCCGACGCGCTGGCCCCCTTCATGGATGATGCCGATACCGCGCCGCTTGCCATCGCTCTGGCCGACGCGGCGCGTTTCGCCGCCGCCCGCAGCAGCTAGGCCC
The DNA here is from genome assembly GCA_913031555.1 of uncultured Alphaproteobacteria bacterium. GTDB lineage: Bacteria > Pseudomonadota > Alphaproteobacteria > Puniceispirillales > Puniceispirillaceae > UBA8309. Next base: position 750 of record CAJWDO010000014.1, read on the forward strand.
CACCCGACCGCAGCATCGCCGCGATGTCGGTGGCGCGGCGGCCTGTCTGGGTGGCCCAACGGCTGTCCAGCGCCTCGGCGGCGGCCTGCCAGTCACCTTGCATCACCGCGGCGCGAAACCGCACGAACCCGGCAAGACGCGGCCCACCAAGGTTGAACGCCATCGAGATCAGGGCCTGTTGGCGTGCTGTCGATGCAGCATGAAAGGCGGCGCCGAATTGGTCGCCGCAGATGGACCTCGCCAGCGCGATGTCATTCGCCAGCAAAAGATCAATCTCGTCACCGGCCAGCCCGCGGTCGGTCAGGTTGCGCTCGACACCGATGGTCAGCCTGCCGGTCGTGTCGAGATAGGGGTGCGTGCGCCGCCCCTCATGCCGGGTCAGCAGCCGGGCAAGATCATCGCTTTGCCGCATGACGTTTCGGCGTCTGCCTTGCCGCTGATCTGGCCGATGATTTGGCCGATGATTTGACCGATGATCTGGCTGGCGATCTGGCTGGCGATTTCGGGCGCGTGCGGGGTGGGGTGTGGGAGATGTCCCCTTTCGTCTGATCACCGTTCAGGCCGCAGTTCAGACCGCCATTGGCGTTGCTGGTGCCATTGCCGGTGCCGTTGCCGTTGCCATTCGTGATCTGGGGCGAAATCTTCTCGACGCTGCGCCCGACGACATAGCCGCCAAGCCCGATCTGCAACAGCAGCCATGCCTGGTCGGCGAGCCGGAAGGCCAGCATCCCGAAGGCGTCGGCGATGACCAGCCCGAGGAAGCTGAGCATGGTGATCGGCCGCCAGTTGCCTTGCAGCCAGGACGCGCCGCCGGCCTCCGCCGAGACGATCGCCGCCTGCGCCGTCAGCCTTTCGCGCTCCAGCGACAATGCCAGCGCCAGCGCCTCGTTCTGCAACGCCGTCACCTCGGCGCGGCGGGCGGCGCGTTCCTCCTTGGAATCGTGGAATTCATCAACAAGACGGTTGATCGGGGTGAAGAGCCAGACAAACTGGTCGACAAGCGCCAGCTCGCCGGGCAGTCCGGCAAGCGGTACGGGCATCGGGACCTCCATTGAGTTAGGTTTTCGGGGGCAATTTGGTTTCGGGGTAGGGAACGGTGTCAGTCGCCCGTGACGCGGCGCGGCGCGACATCGGGCAATATGGAGCCGCTTGGTACATTGGGCGGAATGGCATCGGGCGGGCACCAAAGCGGCTCGGCCGGCGGGCCCGCAGCAGGAACATCAACAGGCTGTCCGAATAGTGGGTGACCTCGCCGACGACACTGCCCTGAAAAAACCGATCCTCGCCGACACCCTTTACAGCGCAGCGAAACGCCTCCATCTCCAGCCGGTCCGCCGCCTCTTCAAGCGCATCCGCCCAGGCGGCGGCAAACACCCGGTCGCGACGACGCCATTCATAGCAGCGTGACCGACAGGTGCCGGCAGCGCGCGCCGCGGCACTGACATTGCCGGTCTCGCGCAACTGCGCCAGAAACGCTTCCTGCCAGCCTGGCGGAGTGCCATCAGGCTGGCTGTGGTTCGTCATATGTATCGAAGGTGCGAATGGTTGGCTCGGCAGTGCATAATAGGAAATATCCTATTTTGTGCCATTTGTAAAGCAGATTCCTGTCTTGCCTGCGCATTTTCCAGCATAATGATGGCCCCCAGGGCGCGCCTGTGGTCACGGTTAAGTGTCGTCCGGCTTCGCCGGTGGAGGCGGCACAACTCGGTCCATCTGACACCGCAGGCGCGCGCCCACAGCAATTGTCTCTGGTGTGACGGCAACTCCCACATCAACATCGCCAGCCTGTCGAGATCATCTATCGCTGAAGGTGAGGGACGTGCCCGCGCAATGCGTCTGGTCGCCTCAATGGCAAAGCGGCTATCGCGAATCATCTCCGGCCAGGCGCTGCGCGCGCCGGCAGGACGGGTTCCGGCTGTCCGCGGCAGCCTGCCAAGCGTATCGACAGCGCGCACAAGACGCGTCGCCATGGAGCGCAATTCATCAACATCGATGAAGGTGAGCCCCTTGGTCACGGGTGCGCCTTTGATCGAAATTTTATGGGAATTTACCATTGATTGCCCTTCCTGCCTCTACACTTGCCATCTTTGAGGAATTTTCCTATCATGCTTTATGGCTGAGAGGCCATGACCCAAAAGGATCATCTCTGGGTTCCTCTCGGAATCGTGAAGCCATCACGGCCAGCCATCACAACGTACTGATGAACTCAGCGGACTAATGAACCCAGCGGACCACAACAACAGACAGCAAGCCCATGACAAGATATGCGCCATCACCGATATCACCTGCGGACGCGGTCTCTGAGACTGCTGGCAATCATCTTGACCCGGCGCGGCTGGCGGTGCGCCATGCCGTTGACGGCGCCGGGCTGACGTTGAAGCAGGCCTCACAGGCACTCGGGCGCAATAATGCCTATCTGCAGCAATATCTGTATCGTGGCTCGCCGCGCCGCCTCCCCGAAGAGATACGCCTGCAGCTTGCCGACCTCACCGGCGCCGACCAGTCACATTTTCTTGACCCGGGCCTGCAGGCATTGCAGCCGGCACTCCATGACCCGCTGATCGCTGTGCCACTTCATGCGGTGCATGCCGCCGCCGGTGGTGGCAGTTTCAATTTGGAGGGCGATGAGGCAAATTCCGGCCTGTCTTTCCCGCCAGACCTGTTGCGACGTATTACGGCGGCGCCTGCCGGCGGCCTGAAACTGTTGTCTGTCAGTGGCGATTCCATGTCGCCAACGCTTGAAGATGGTGACATGGTGATGATTGACACCGGGCGCCGGATGCCCTCACCACCGGGCATTTTTATCCTTGATGACGGGGTGGGGCTTGTCGCCAAGCGGGTGGATACGATACCAAACACCACGCCGCCGCATCTAAGGCTGTCGTCGGACAATCCGGCCTACAGCAACTATCAGCGTCGGCTTGACGAAGTGCATGTCATCGGACGCGTTGTCTGGTTTGCCCGCAACATCTGACGGCCGCAATATCCGGGGATTCTTCCATGAAACGCCGCCATTCCGACAAAAAGCGTGATCGCGCTGGCCGCCTGCCCCGCAACGCGGCGCCGGTGGAACTCGACATAACGCATGTTGGCGGGCGCGGCGACGGCGTCGGCACCGCATCATGGCGGCACAATCATGTAACGTCGGAACATACAGTGTTCGTGCCGGCATCGCTGCCTGGCGAAAGGGTGATCGCGCAACCGGTCAGCGTCAGTGGCCAGGGGCTGAAAACCATGCTAACCGAAATTCTGAAGCCATCACCGCAGCGCCGCGAACCTGACTGCACGGTCTTTCCGGCGTGCGGCGGCTGTAGCCTTCAGCATTGGCAGGATGACGCCGTAACGGCATGGAAACAGGATCTCGTTGCCGGGTTTCTGGCGCGGGCCGGGGTGGAGATTAACGGATTTGAGCCGCCCCATATTTCACCACGCGGCAGCCGGCGCCGCGCAGGGTTTCATCTGAAACGACTTGCCGACGGTGTTGCCACAGGGTTTCTCGAGCGCGGGTCGAATCGTATAATCTCACCTCAGGATTGTAGCGTTCTGCGACCTGACCTGATCGCGCTTCTGGGCCGTCTTGCCGATCTTGTGGCACGGCATTTCCCGCTTGGCATCACCATCGACGCGCAGGCAAACGGCCTTGATAACGGTATCTGCCTTCTGCTTCGCGGCCCTGCCGGGTGGCATGACGGGCTTCGCGAACATCTTGCCAGTTGGGCGGTTGATGCCGGAATCGCCCGCCTGTCGGTCAGCGAAGGCTTTGCCGCGCCGCTGACATTGCTGGCCCCGGCACCGCCGGTCCTGCGATTGGGGGAGATTGCCGTCACACCACCGCCCGGCGTCTTTCTTCAGGCGACGCTGGAAGCCGAGACTGCACTGCAGCAGGCGGTTGCCAGCATCATCGGCGATGCGACACGGGTGCTTGATCTGTTTGCCGGCTGCGGGACGCTCAGCCTGCCGCGCCTTCCCACCCTGTCACAACTGACAGTGGCCGAATCCGACCGGGCGGCCGTTGGCGCACTCAGACAGGCTGTCGATGGCGCCGGACGCGGTGCGCAGCTTGCCTGTATCGAAGCAGATCTGATGGAGGCGCCTCTCATGGACGGTGATCTTGAAGGGTTTGACGCGGTGATCATCGATCCGCCACGCGCCGGGGCGGCGGCGCAATGCGCAAGGCTTGCCGCAAGCCCTGTCCCGATCATCACCATGGTGTCCTGCAATCCGGCAACATTTGCCCGTGACGCCGCCACGCTGATAGCCGGCGGCTATGCCATGGGACGCCCCCGGATCATCGACCAGTTCCGCTTTTCCAGCCATGTCGAGATTGTCGCCGGGTTCCGGCGTGCCGACGACACGGCGCCGGCATGAGGAAACGATCCGTCAGCATTCGCGGCCATCGCACCAGCCTGTCCCTAGAAGACGCATTCTGGGATGAATTGTCAGCTATTGCCCGGGCCCGCGAGATGTCGGTTGCGGCGCTGATTACCGAGATCGACCGGACACGAACCAGCGGCCTGTCATCGGCCATTCGACTCTTCATTCTGGAAGATCTAAAACAAAAGGCCGCCGCTTGCAGGACAGAGCCGGTCAAACTAGATTGATAGCGTCGCGCCATAGCTGAAACGGTGCCGCTGTCGGAGACCGCCCTCATGAATATCGCCATCCTGGAGACAGGCCGTATCAATGCCGAGATCGCCAACCGCTTTCCACGCTATCCCGACATGTTCAGGCAGCTCTTTGCCCAGACGCCGGCCACCGGTCTTACCTTTTCGGAAGTGGCGGTGATTGATGGCGTGCTGCCAGCCTCCATCGATGATTACGATGGCTATCTTGTCACCGGCTCGGCTGCCGGTGTCTATGATGCCTTTCCCTGGATACCGCCGCTCATGGCGTTCATTCGCGCCGCGCATGCCGGTGATAAGCCGCTCGTCGGAATCTGTTTTGGTCACCAGATAATCGCCCATGCGCTTGGTGGGCATGCCGAAAAATGGTCCGACGGCTGGGGACTTGGCGTCTATGATCTTGCCCTTCACGACGCGCCCGGATGGATGCCACAATGCGATAGCGTTAAACTTATCCACATCCACCAGGATCAGGTTGTGCGCTTGCCGGAAGGAGCGACACATCTTGGATCAACGGCATTTTGTGCCAATGCCGCCTTCTATATCGGTGACAATGTCTTTTGTATGCAGGGCCACCCCGAATTCGACCGCGACTACACCGCCGCGCTAATGGCGGCGCGAACCGAAACGATGGGCGCGGGGCCGGTGGCCGCCGCAACGCAAAGTCTCGAATCTGGCCATGAAGGCATAACCATCGCCGGCTGGATCGCCGATTTCTTCACCCAACATGCTGCTGCGCGCGCCGCGGCTGCATAACGACACGACCGGGAATCCGCCGCCGGGCAGTGGCGACCGGCGCGGATCTGTCGAGGCAGGAACAGGCCCATGACACTTGTAATCGGTCTTGACACAGGCGGCACATTCACCGATGCCGCGCTTCTCGACACCGGCGCCGGCGCCGTCATTGGCACCGGCAAATCGCTGACCACACGCCAGGACCTGTCAATTGGCGTCGGTGGGGCCATCGACCGGGTGCTTGAGGCGTTCGACGGCGATGCCAGCGATATCGGCCTTGTCTCGCTGTCAACAACGCTGGCAACCAACGCTGTTGTCGAGGGGGTTGGCGGACGTGTCTGCCTTATCATGATCGGGTTTGATGAATCAGCACTCGGGCGGGCCGATCTGGCGCGGGCACTCGGCCAAGACAAGGTTTTCTTTATTGCCGGCGGGCACAGCCCTGATGGATCGCCGCAGGCGCGGCTCGACGAAGCCGCCATTCATGCCGCCATCAGCGACACCGAAGGTGACATTTCCGCTTTTGCCGTAGCCGGCCATTTCGCAACCCGCAATCCGGACCATGAAAGACGGGTCCGCGATCTTCTTCTTGAGCTTGGCAGCGCGCCGGTCACCTGCAGTCATGAGATGTCGTCCTCGCTTGGTGGCCCGCGAAGGGCTCTCACCGCCGTGCTGAATGCAAGGCTGATCAACCTTCTCGACAGGCTTGTCGCCGCCACCGAATCCATCATGGCGGAACGCGGCCTTGCCTGCCCGCTGATGGTGGTCAAGGGTGACGGATCGCTCCTGCAGGCCGATTATGCCCGTTCGCGACCTGTGGAGACCGTATTGTCGGGGCCGGCCGCCAGCCTTGCCGGCGCGGCTTTTCTTGCCGGCACGAAGACGGCCCTTGTCGCCGATATTGGCGGCACGACAACCGATATCGCGCTGCTGCAGAACGGGGCGCCACGACTGAAGGCTGATGGCGCGCTTGTCGGCGGTTGGCAGACAATGGTGGAGGCGGCCGATATCCGCACCTGCGGGCTTGGCGGCGACAGCGAGGTCAGGCCGGTCAGTCGCGGCACCGCCGGTGGTCTGACGCTGGGACCGCGCCGCGCCGTACCCCTGTCGCTTCTTGCCAGCCAGTGGCCCGAGGCCAAGGATCGTCTCGCCGCGCAGCTTGACGTTACCGTGCCAATGGCTACCGATGGTCGCTTTGTAATGCCCTTGATGCCGAACGGCGTTCCCAACTGGCTGACACGGTCCGAGGCCCGGCTTGCGGAAAAGGCGCTGGAGGTCGGGCCGGTCAGCATTGCCGATATTGCCGGCACGCAACTGGCGCTTGGCGCGGTCGACAGGCTGATTGCGCGCGGCCTGCTGACACTTGCCGCCTTCACGCCGACCGATGCGCTTCATGTTACCGGCGATTTCACCGAATTCGACCATGAGGCAGCGCTGCTTGGCGCCAAACTTATGGCCCGCCAGAAGAACGGTATCGGCCAGGCGGTCGCCGAAAGCGAAAATGATCTTGCGAAGCAGACGCTAGCCGAACTGCATCGCCGGACCGGGTTGGCGCTGATGGATGCGGCCCTTGCTCATGACGGTGTCGGCGAGAACCAGGCAAGCACGAACCCGCTGCTGGCCAGCCTTTATCGCACTGGTACTGGCACTGGTACTGGTGCCCCCGGCAGACTTGTCGATCTGTCGCTCAGCCTTGATACCGGGTTGGTGGCGCTTGGCGCGTCGGCCGGCACGCATTACCCGCATGTCGCCAGCCTGATGGGGGTTGAGCTGAATGTGCCGGACCACGCCGATGTCGCCGGTGCCGTCGGTGCGGCGGCCGGTACGGTTCGCCAGCGCGTTGTCATTTCCGTTACCCAGCCCACCGAAGGCCGCTTTCGGGTACATCTCCCCGATGGACCAAAGGATCTTGGCGAGATGGAGGCGGCGCTCGACCTTGCCCGCGAAGCCGTCACCAATCTGGCGACAACACGGGCCACAAGTGCCGGCGCTCATCATGTGAGCGTGACACTTGACGAGGATGTGAAGCTGGTGCCGATCAGCCGTGACCGCGATATGTTCATCGAAGCGCTGATCTATGCCACCGCCGATGGGCGCGCCGGCTGACAGGTCGATTTTTCATACGCTGTTAACGGGGTATTAACCCACCTGCTCTATTCTGGCGATCTGTCCCTTCGTCAGGATTGAACATATGACCAGCATTCTGATCTTTTCCGGTTCGGCGCGACAGGGTGCGTTTTCCAAGCAACTTGCCGCCGCCGCCACAACACTCATCAACGGTGAAGGCGGCAAACCGACCCTGATCGACCTCGCCGATTTCGAGGTTCCCCTCTATAACGCCGACCTTGAGGCCGAGAGTGGCATCCCGCAGCCGGCAGTTGATTTCTGGCGGCTTGTCGCCTCGCATGACGGGATGGCCATTGCCACCCCCGAATATAACGGCTTTGTCACGCCGCTCCTGCTGAAAATGCTGTGCTGGGCATCGCGCCCGTCACCGGGCGATGATTTCGGAACGGTGTTTCAGGGGCGACCGGTGGCATTGATGGCGTCCAGCCCGGGGCGCCTTGGCGGGGTGCGGGTGATACCGCGGCTTCGCGATATCGTTGCCGAACTGGGGATGATCGCCATTCCCGGCTTTGTGACGGTGCCGGACGCGGCATCCGCCTTCACCGAGCAGGGCCGGCTTGTCGAACACCGGAAAGAAGAGGAAGTCGTCTGTCTGGTCAGGCGGCTGATGACGGCCAGCCGGCGCGGCTGACATTCGCAATATTTACGGATCGAATATTAGCAGACCGAATTTTCAGAAGGCGCGCTGGCGCACCGGCATGCAGACAGCCTGATAGGATTTCTCGTCACGAAGACGGACTTTGGCGACCCTGATAGCGCCTGGCCGCCGGTGATCGCGAACGCTGTCTTCACCCCAGACAAGGCTGATATCGCCGCTGGACCTATCAAGGCGCATTTCAACCGTTTCGATTTTCTCACGCGTTGACACCAGAGGCCGGCCATCGACCCGCGCCTTCATCATCGGCCCACTCTCCAGCACATGACGAAGCACGATCTCGCGGTCCGTGGTGTCGATGGTCAGTTCGCCAGGCGTGGCAGTGAATTCAACGGCAACAGGCTCTGCCTCGGCTTCGGCAGGGCCATCGACCAGCAGTTCGGGAAACAGCTGCGCCATTTCATCGGTTGCGGGTGGCTCTTCAAACGGCACCGTGACATAGGACTGAACAGGGGTTCGCTCGCCATCCTCGAACGATTGCAGGCGTACGGCCGTCACGCCGTCCTCCTCGGCAACAAGCGCCACATGCATGGTGCCGGCGAAATTGGCCTCGCTCGTACCCTCGATGCTGGCACGCTGCATCCGGAACACACCGTCGCAGACAAGTGTCACCGCTGACGCATCGGCATTTGTCGCGGCAGTGGCCGTGCCGGTTCCACCGATGACAGGGGCACATGATGCCAATATCGCGGCCAGCGCCGCTTTATGTGAAATTCTGAACATGACAGAAAAATAATTTAATTAACCATTCACCAAAAGCCCCTGTTCGATATCGGACGTTCATGGCGAAAGTCGGAAAGCGGGACTCACGCTTCCGGCGGCGATGGCAGCCGCGCCGATTCCGTATAGTCGGCATAGCGTTCCACCGAGATATTACTGCCACAGGCCAGCACCCCGACACGCCGCCCGGCGACCCGGTCACGAAGCGGACCCAGCGTTGCCGCCAGAGAGGCGGTGCAGGCCGGCTCGGCAATCAGGTTGAGCGTGTGCCGCATCAGCAGCATCGTATCAGCCATCAACCGGTCGGGAATAGTGATCAACTCATCGACATGCCGTCGCGCCAGCGCCATCGATTCCGGCATCGCCATTGGCGCGCCAAGGCTGTCGGCGATTGTCGCCACGCGGTCAAGCGCCTCCGCCCGGCCCGACCGGAAGCTGCGGCCAAGACTGTCGGCGCCTTCCGGTTCAACGCCGATGATGGTTGTCTTCGGGCTCAGATGCTTGATCGCCGCCGCCATGCCGGAAATCAGGCCACCGCCGCCAACAGGCAGCACGACAAGATCCAGCGGCGGGCAGTCCTCGACCATCTCGGCACCACAGCTTGCCGCACCATAGGCCATGTTCACATCGTTGAACGGGTGCAGGATCTGCCGCCCCTCCTCCTCGGCCAGCGCGTTGAGAACAGGCACGGCCGCCATCATGTCGGGAACGGACACGATCTCCGCGCCAAGCGCACGGCACCCCTCGATCCGGAACGGGTCCGCCGCCTCGGTCATCACAACCTTGGCATGAACGCCCGCCATTTGCGCCGCCCAGGCAATGGCCAGCGCGTGATTGCCACCGCTGAAAGTGGTGACGCCGCGCCGCCGCTGCTCATCTGCCAGCCAGCCAACGCCAAGGGCGGCGCCACGGGCCTTGAATGATCCGGTCTGCTGAAACAGCTCCATTTTCAGGAACAGCTCGGCACCCGGGGGGATAAAGGCGGCGATCTTGCTGCCACACAGCGGCAGGACAGGGGTGCGGATCACCTGCCCGGCGAGTTCGGCGCGCGTGGCGGCGATACTGTCAGTCGTGAATGCGGTCATGGCAAGACGCTAGCAACGCGCCGCACCGCCCGTCAATCCTGGCCTCACACAACATCCCAGACGACGCGGAACCCCTGATGCGCGGCTGTTGAATCAGGCGATATGCCGGACCGTGCCGCGATACGATACCGATAGCAATAGCTTCGGTGGCACAGGAAAGACCCGCCCTTGGCAAGCTTGTATCCCTGCATTGTCCGCAGCCGCTCCTTCACCCGTTTCTTCAATGACCGGATGCGGAAATCATCAGCCGTCCATTCCCAGACATTGCCGACCATATTGTAGATCCCATAGCCGTTCGGCGCGAAGGATGCTGCCGGTGCGGTGCCGGCATGGCCGTCACGGGCGGTATTGTTCTGCGGGAAGCGACCCTGCCATATGTTGCAGGGAAGGAAGGTCTCGTCATCCGGTTCCTCATCGCCCCAGGGAAAGCGGACATCGCCAAGCCCGCCCCGCGCCGCATGCTCCCATTCCGCCTCGGTGGGAAGACGCCCGCCGACCCAGGCGGCATAGGCGGTGGCATCATTCCACGATATATGAACCGCCGGATGATCCGGGTGCCAGACCCCCGCCGTGCCGGGACCATGAATCTCGCGCCAGTTGGCGCCATCGACGCGGCGCCACCATTCACTGCCGACAACGCCGTCGGTCGGCCCGGCATCCCGGTGGACATCGGACCAGAAGACAAAGGACCATTCCCACTGTTCGGCCTCACTCACATGGCCCGTGGCCTCAATGAAGGCGGCGAATTCGGCATTCGTGACACTGGTCGCGCCGATCATGAACGGGGCGAGGCGCACCCGTCGCACCGGCCCCTCGCCATCATCGGCGAGTTCGCGCCTGTCGGTGCCGACAAGCGCGCGCCCACCCGGGATATGGACGGCATGCGCCGCGACACGCCGCGCCGCGCCCACCGGCGCAACTTCGCCATGGCCCGTGCCATCACCGGCCGGACCCGGCGCTTCGGCTGGCGGTTGGCAGCAGCTGTCGGATGCGTTCCTCATGGCGGCGATCATCACGTCTCGAACCACGCTTCGCAAGACCTAAAGCCGGATCGGTCTCCACCCGATCGAGCCCCACCGGTTCAGCCACAAGTTAAACAAAAGTTCAACCACTGGTATAATCCTGTGATTTTGTGATGTCGGGGCTTGTGCTGTCACAGCACCATGTCACAGTGGGCTTCATGACACCCGATATCTTTATGATGGTCCTTTTCGCCGGCCTCATGCATGCGTTGTGGAACGCGTTGGTCAAGGGGGCGAGCGACCGCACCATCACCTTCGGACTTGTCTCGGCCGGGCATACCATTCCGGCCATCATCATGCTGCCCTTCGTGCCATTGCCTGATCCGGAACTGCTTCCCTATATCGCCGTCTCGACCGTTATCCATTGGGGCTATTACTATTTCCTGAATACCGGCTACCGGTTTGGCGATCTGTCGCTTGTCTATCCGGTGGCGCGCGGCGTGGCGCCGTTACTGGTGGCGCTGCCAGCCTTTATCTGGCTCGACGAATCGCTGCCGGCCGTCGCGTGGGCCGGGATGATCTGCATTTCGGCCGGCATCCTCGTTCTTGCCATACGCCGGGCCGGCAAGGGCCCGCAGGTGCCGGCCCTTGTCATGGCGCTTCTGACAGGTGGCACCATCGCGCTTTATTCGCTTGTTGACGGCGTCGGCATCCGTCTTGCCGAACAGGCGCTGACCTATATCATCTGGCTGTTCATCGCCGAGGGGTTCGTGATTCTCTATATCTTCCTGCCGCGCATGAAACGCCTTCGCGCGCAGACAGGACGCCAGGTGATGATCGGACTTGCCGGCGGCATTCTGTCGGCGCTGGCCTATGCGCTGGCGCTGTATGCCAAAAGCAAGGCGCCGCTTGGCATGGTATCGGCGCTTCGCGAGACATCGGTGGTTTTCGCCGCAATGATCGGCCTGATCTGTTTTGGCGAACGGCCGGTACGTCCGCGCCTGATCGCCGCCGCCATGGTCGCCATCGGGATTGTGATGCTAGCGCTGGCCTGACAATCAACAGGGTATATGAGTGTCTTTTTTTGGGGAAGCATCCGCGCGGAAAACGAAAACCCCCGCCAGACATAGCCTGATTGGTTTGGGCAAAAATTCGGGGCAAGGATTCGGGGCAAAGGACACAGCCTTGCTGTCATGCATGGATGGTTGGTGAAGCCAGCGGCCTGCGGTAGATAATCGAAAGTTGGACACTGATCACTTTTCCTTTGACGGCGGCATCAGCTTTCGTTTTGGTATTTGGCGAACGGTTTTGGCACTGGATGACACTGGGTAGATTTGGGTCATGACACTTGAGATTCTAATGGAAGGTCTGTGTGGACTCCTGTCGGAGGATTATCCGATTGAGAGAAACGCGAAAGCAGAACTGCAAAGGGCAACCAAGGCAGCCAGCCCACCACAGCCCTCCACCAAGCTGTCTTTTACCAAGCTGGCCGACCCCTTTCTGGAAGTCATGGCACATGACAGTGCCCATCCGATTTGTCATCTGATTGGCGGGCTGCCAATCTGCTGGGCACCACCGCAGACCTCTTTGGACCCCCTTTACAAGGAACACAGCCATTTCAAGGCACATGTCGAACTGCTTGGGCCAACAGGACTTGTGGCCTCTTCACGGGTCCGCATCGGTCTGTACGGCATGCTTCCCCACTCTGAATATGGCCTTCGAACGCATCCGGCCGAGGAAACATACATCATGTTGGCCGGAAGTGCCTTCTGGAAGGTCGCGGACGCGCCGTATCAGCAGTTATTTGCCGGCCAGAGATCACATCACCCGTCAATGATGCCGCACGCCACCCGCACACAGGATGATGCCTTCATGTCGATCTATATCTGGGATGGGGATATCGCGACGGACAATTATAGATATTTTGGTTTACCGGATGACGAGGGCAGTTCCGGATAAACCGCCGGGGATCAAAGCAGCAACTGAGAGTAATGCCATGCGCGCGGCAATGATTACCGAATATCGGCAGCCTCTCGACATAGTAAATATCAGCGATCCCGAGTTGCCGAAAAATGGCATCATCATGAAAGTCCGGGCGACAGGGATCTGTCGCAGCGACTGGCACACATGGATGGGACATTATCGCGACCAGATCAAATTGCCCTTGATTCCGGGGCACGAGATGGCCGGCGATGTGGTCGAGGTGGGCCGGGATGTGACAGGACTGCAGCCGGGAGACAGGGTGACCGTTCCCTTTGGCCTTGCCTGTGGACGCTGTTCTATCTGCCTTGACGGCAACCATCAGAGTTGCAGTGAACAAATACAGCCAAGCACCAATTTTAACGGCAGTTTTGCCGAATTGATCGCCCTGCCACGGGCGAACGTCAATGTTGTCAGACTGCCTGATGAAGTTGGCTATGCCGAAGCGGCCAGTCTCGGTTGCCGGTTCATCACTGCTTTCAGGGGTGTGGTCGAACAGGCGGCGGTACGGCCCGGTGACTGGCTGGCGGTGCATGGCTGTGGCGGCGTGGGACTGTCTGCCGTGATGATCGCTGCCAGCATGGGTGTCAATGTGATCGCTGTTGATATCGATGACGAAACCCTTGGGATGGCGTCCCAGATTGGCGCGGTCGCGAAGGTCAACGCCTTACGCTCACCCAGCGTTCCCGAAGAGATCATCGATATGACAATGGCGGTGCACATGCCTCGATAGATGCGCTTGGCAGCACCGTGACCTGCCAGAATTCCATTCTCTGTTTGAGACCTCTGGTATGTCACGTTCAGGTTGGCCTGATGAAAGACAGACACGAACACCCGGAAATTCCAATGGGCGTCGTTGTTTCCAGAGAACTCGACATTCGGGGGTCGCGCGGCATGTCACCGAAGAATTACCCCGCTGTCTTCAACATGATCAAATCGGGGTTTGTCGCACCAAGGTCGTTGATCGGCTCTGAACTCAGCCTTGAAGAGGGGGCGGACCTGCTGACACGCATGGACCAGTTTCCCGGAACAGGCGTTGCTGTCATCACGTCGTTCTGAGCATGTCCACTTACCATCTACCCCGTGTCGGCCTTTGCAACCCAGATCGGTGACAGCACCTTCAGCACATCAGCAGATGTGATCTGCAAGACAGGCATCGATCCGATGATGGGGAGGACATGTATCTCAAGCGAACAGCAGCCTCACGGAAGGATATAAGCCAGCCACGCAATGCCTGAGGTCCCGCAGGGGATCACCGCCGGACCTCGCAATGCGCCGAGGCGAAGACAGCTTTTTCACCCGCATGGCATTCAGCTTGTGAGCCTTACTTTAGAAACGAGCCAACGCCACAATTAGCCCCACATAATTCCGTGGACTGAACTGGATGATAATAGGCTGGAAACATCCTTTTTGCCAGGATTATCCCATTAAACCAGGGCTAGACGTGGGGTCACATGGAACCATAGATGACCTGATTTGAGGGGGTATGGCGGAGGGACGGGGATTCGAACCCCGGAGGGG